>JAYPIC010000011.1:0-20109 GCA_038127595.1 bacterium
AAAAGGCAATAATGGAGCATCACTCGCGAAACTAAAGTTCATTGATTTTAATAGCAGTAGATCAGACAACATTGAATTAAAATCTGAAGATTTTAACATTGATCGAGGAATTAAACTCGGTATGAACTATATGTTGAATTCAAATTTGGGTTTTAGAGCATCCTACTTCTCTGGACTAAGTGATGTCAGAAGTAATCTTGATGACTCCCTTAATTTTAGAAATAATTCTTTCCAGATGTCCTTATTAATGAATTTTAAAAAAATGACTATTAAACCTCAAAAAAAGTTGCTGGATTCTACTAAGTCAATTCGATCAAAATTAATAATTCCAGCAAAATCTATTTTTGTGCAAGTTGGTAGCAAAGCTAATAACTCAGCTAATGTTAAATCAAGTATGAGTGTAAATTATGGGATTAGAGATAATACAACAGTAGGAGTTCGAAAAAACGAGCATTTAAATACTCTGGATATTTATATTAGTACAAATTATTTTAATAGGTTCGTCAGAAAAATAAAATACCCTATTAACATAGTCTATAAAGCTGCAATTAGCAACAAACGCGATAAATCTGTTATCACTGATGAAAAAGATAATTTTAATTTTTTACATAAAACTATTTTTGAATATAAGATTCAATCTTCGACAATTTTAAATATTAGCCCATTCTACATTCACAAGAATACTGCTAAAACAAAACTAGACCCAAAAGGCTTTCCATGGGATTTATGGTTTTTAGAAGCGGGCTTCAATCATGCGCGTAACCAAAAATTTCATATTTATGGTAGCGCTTATCGATTAATTAAAGATGCAAAACTAGCTAACAGTAAATCCTTTTACTTGTTCGGTGTAAGGTATAATTTGAAATTAATTGAGCTAGATTTTTCATTAAGTAACATATCTAATACCTACGAAACAGCACTTGCAGATGAAATTGATTCAAAAAAATCAAAGGAAAAATTAATATTTGGTTTTCAAATTAATAAAACATTTAACTAATTACAAAAATGTATAATCTTAAAACACTAAAAATAAAATATTTATTGCTTAGCCTTTTATCTATTTTTTCTTGCGAATGGCGAGTAGAAGATCAGCCTGGTTACTGAGTAATTACATTCCCCCAGGATGGGGCGACATGTAATGAGATTGTAACTTTAACTGTTGATGCAAGTGATCCAGATGGGATTTGTGGCATAGAAATCAATGTGAATGATTTTAAAATAGATGTACCGCTTAGTGAAATTTTAGGTAATCTTAACAATGAGCCGATCGAGGTTAGTTTAAATACAAATGAACTACCTGATGGCCCGGTAGCCGTTTCAGTAAGTATATGTGATTGTAACGATAATTGCACTGAAAGCCCACCTATTGATTACACAATTGATAATACGTTATCCTTGCCAGATACTGTAAATATTAACTCTGTTATTTTTAAGAATGGTGGTTTTGAAATTTTATGGGAAACTTCAAATGCTGCAGATTTTAATCAATATGATCTTTATCATTCTTTAGTAGATGAACCTGAAGATTTTTATAAGATATACTCAAGTAACGATATTAATGAAACTACATATTTCAAAAGTAATGTCAATCCTTTGGTATTCAATTATTTTTATATTATAGTTTCCGACTCATTTAACTATTCTTCTAGAGGTAATACCTACATTTCATCTCTAGACCCTAAACCAAATGCAATTAATATTGATTCAGTTTCATATGATCATTTATCAATGAATTTAAATTGGGAGGAATCTATAGATGATGATTTTTGGAAGTATGAAATACATTATGGGATTGACGATTCATTGAATACCATTATTTTAGACAGCATTTTTGACAAGTATGAAACTTATTATTCCATTAATGAATTTGACCCATACATTTATAATTTTTTTCAAATTACTGTCTATGATACTCTAAAACAGAGTACAAAAGGTAATTTTAAATCAAATCAAATTCAAGCTATACCAGACTCAGTTGTCCTTGATTCAATAATATCAATTGGAGATGAGATTACTGTTAATTGGTTACCACATCAATCTTTGAATTTTGGAAGGTATAACCTATACAGAGCATTTGAAGGTGATATGAGTGATAAAGAAATTTTATTTTCATCCTCAAACAAATTAGATACAACATATTATTCATCCGATAATACATATAATACTACCTACTTTTTTACAGTTTCTATGGTAGATATCTGGGGCTATGAGGTGTTTAGTAATATTGAATCTATAGAACCAAAGCATATTACTTTCATTAATAATTATGATTTGGAAGGGGAATCTATTTCAGGATATTATGGTATTCAAAATCATTTAGAACAATATAAATTAATTGGTAAAAGCTCATTTGATATTTTCATGACCCATGCAAATGAAAATGGTGAAAATTTTTCTTTCCAACCTCTTAACTTCAGCGATACTGAGACACCAAATAAACTCTTAGAAACTGAAAACAATGATGGATATGTGTTTATTTCTAACGCTGTTAATAATTTTCAGGATACTGATTTAAAACTTACAAAAATAGATCAAAATGGGTCTGTAATTTGGGAATCAGTTTTTGGATTTGACATTGATGGTGAAAATCAAGTTTATGGCCTTGATAATGCATATGATTTAATATTGTCAAGTGATGGCGGATATATAATTACTGGTCAATACCATGCTCAACATCCTGATATACTAATTTTAAAGATAGATGGCCAAGGAAATCTTGAAAATAAATATAACATTTCAACTGCGCCTCCCTCCCAAAGAATAATTGAAAGTGGAAAATCTATTTTAACATTTAATGATAATTATATAATCCTTGGATCCATATCCCAATCATCAGCTGATGGACCATCGAATGTTTGGCTCTCTGAGTATGATGTAAGCTTGAATGATGTTGGTGATACTCTTTGGTCAAAAACATGGAATTTGAATACTTATGACGTTCCTGAAAAAATAATACAAATATCAGATGGAAGTTTTGCGTTTGCTGGATACTCTTTAAATAATTCAGGTGAGCTAGAGTTTTCCTGGATAATAAATACTGATAATACTGGAAATGAGCTTTCATCCATCATTTTAACAGGTGATTGTTATATTTATGATTTTTTTAAAAATATTGGGGGTAATTACATTGTTGCGGGGAAAAAATTAGTTGGTGATGTTTTTCATGGTTGGATTTCATGTATAGATTTTCAAGGTAATCAAATTTGGGAGAATACCTATGGAAATGAAGAAAGCGCGGTATTTCAAAGTGTCAAGCAGACCACAGATGGAGGCTATATCCTTACTGGAGAGGATCAATTCAATGGGACAACTAGTATTTTACATGTCAAGACTGACCCGAATGGTAATATTAATTAATCTATAATTATAATTTAACTTTATGTAGGCAAGTTGAGCCTAATATACCAGCTTCTCCATCAGGTAATTGAGATAACAAAATTTTAATTTTGCCTTTTTGAAAACTTAATAAGTTCTCATCCATATACTTTTTTGCGTAATCAAGAATACGATGCTTCGCATTACTAAGGCCTCCATAAAAAATAAATGCCTCAGGAGATAGAATTGTAGCTGCCTGTGCAAGTCCAATACCAAGCATTTTTCCAGTAAACTCGTAAATCTCTTTAATGATCTCAACTCCATCATCATATGCTGCATCCAATTCCTTAACACTATAACCATCATTTTTTATTTTATTTAGAAAATCATTATCAGGATATTTTTCAATATATTCATTAATTGTATATTTCACACCCTTGGCAGAAACATACATTTCTAGGGGACCTCTTCTTCCATTTCCGCACATTCTACCATTTGGATCAACTATTATATGACCTAACTCACCAGCAAAACCATCGTAACCATACAAAAGAGAATCATTAACAATTATTCCACTTCCTAAGCCTGTGCCAAGAGTTATTATCACAACATCCTTCATATTTTTTGCAGCACCATAATGTTTTTCACCTATAGCTGCAGCATTTGCATCATTTGTTATTTTAACAGGGAGGGATTGATATTTTTTTATTAATGATACGAGATCCAACCTATTCCAACCTTTTCCAAGATTTGGTGGATCTACAACCATACCAGTGTAAAAATTACCATTAGGAACTCCTACACCAATGTTTTTTAATACATAAGTTTCATCGGATTCAGAATTCCAGGCCTCAACTTGTTTAAAAAGGTTATCAAATAAATGGATTGGCCCTTTATCAGATTCGGTTTTAATTGACTTTTTTTTAAGTACTAATCCATTATTTGAAACCAAGCCAAAAACAGTGTTTGTGCCACCTATATCGATTCCTAAGGAGTAGCTATTTTCATTCATTTTTATAAAATTATCTTAGGGAGGTATAAATTAGTTATGCAATCAAGCACCAGAGGCTTATCAGTCAGTAACGCCTTGTCTAATTTCTAAATCCACAATAGGTGCTTGGTTCGGCTCTTCCTCGATCTTGACAGTTTTTGTAATAACTGTACCTTTACCATAATTATCAGAGACAGTTAATTCAAAAGTATACTCTCCTGGTGTTCCTTCGAAAGATACTATCCCAGAACTAGAATTAGGCCTAAGTCTAATCTTATTACCACTTAGCTGCTTCCAACTAAATCTGATTCTATCACCCTGATCTGGATCAAAAGAACTAGTAGCATCTAAAATCATTGGGTATGTATTAGTCTCTGGCCTACCATCATGCGGAATTTGAACTTTGAATTTAGTTTTTTCTTCCTGCTCAATATCTGCTAACTCTTTAAGCTGATCTTGTTTTTGTTGTTGTTGCTGCAGTTTAAGTTTTACTCTATTTCTGTAAACTTTCTCCCTCATCTGTCGCTCATACTCTCGCCAACCAAATAGGCCACAGCCAACCAAAACAATAAGAAAGATAGCAAAACCTCTATTCATAATATTAAATATAAAAATTTTAAAAGATAATTGTCCACAAATCTTATGTAATTAAGAAGTTACCTGAGATCAATTAATACTCTTTTCAAATCAGAGCCAATAAATTCAGGATTTTGTAATAATCCATTTTCCAAATTTTTAGTGTAATCAGGAATTTTTCTGTAAAGATACTCAGCTAACTCGCCAATTTCCAAAATTTTATCGTCCCCGTATGCATCACCTTTTAACCCTTTCATTAAAAAATATGAAAATACACTGTGCTTCATATCATCAATTTCATTGGATGTTTCTTTAGATGATGAGGAAGCTAAAAGACATAATTTTTTTGACAATTCAGGATATTGATAATTTTCTATAGATTCTTCAAAGTTTATATACTTTACATCTAAAAAAAATGTAATAGAATTGATGTTTTCTAATACGGATAATTTTGAAAGATTTAATAGAATATCCTCAAGACTAACGTAAGAGGATGTATCTAGTTTTTTACCATCTCTAGGAATCAGATATGGTTTTTTATTCAACCAATACCCTAAACCTGAATAAAAAATATTGATATCAACATAATCGATATTTGAATATTTACTAGAAGAAATAACTCTGTTTCGAACTACACCTTGATGTGGATCAAATATTTTTTCGATATCACTTTTTGAGGGACCATCTTCCATTTGCCATGATTTTGATGGATATAATTGGTAATCATCCATTCCAAAGAGATTTTGCATATATAACCTGAATGTTTTTCCATCTCTTCCTGAAAATTTTGTTTCGGTAAAATTGATATCATCATAATTATCAATCGCTAGTAAAATGGCCATATTATTAACATTACGCTTACCAATTGGGATATTCGCTTCAATATCAACCTCATCTGCTTGCAAAGGATAAGGGTTAACATTCATTGCACCTATTTCTTGACTTACAAGGTTTATTTTTGATCTAAAATGCTTCATCAAAGCTAGATCTACTTGGTGCGTAACTTTATTATCTAAATAATCAACAGTCTCGAATTTGACACCAAAATGATCCTTGCTACTTTTAATTTTGAAGTCTAAATCAATGAAGTCGCCAGGTTCTAATTTATCAATCTCGATAAGCCCTGTGAAATCAACAGATGAATAAGTGTGATTTTCTAGTAACATCAAATCCAACTTCTCAGTAAGCCCAGCTCCTACATTTTGAACTCGAATGGTTAGTTCAACCACTTCATCCTTGGGTATATAATTTGTTCCAAAACTATTTTCAATCGAATAATCTGCTATAATAATTTTGGGAGGCTCTACTGATTTCGTACTTACAATAAATTCATATGGAGTATCGAGTTGAGTTCCATTCTCATCACTAACATTAATTTGAAATTTCCAATCTCCTGACTTTATTTTTAAGCGAGATGCAAAGTCAAATTCAATGTATTTAGCCTCTTCAACGCCTAAATTTCCAATGACTCTCATAGTATCATATTCAAGCTCATTTACTTTTTCAGATACACTCTTAATCTTTACAGATATGTTTTCTGATGGACTTTCACCATCGTTTAAAATGGCTAATCGTAGTTTCCCTTCTTCTCTGGCACTTAGAATATTATCTTCAGTGTCATCAATTAACTTTAAGTTTTTGATTTTTAAAAGGGGTGGTTTATTTGTTTTACCGCATATCGCTTTTGAAAATCCGCTCTGATCACCCTCACTATCTACAGCAATTATTGTATAACAATACTCCTCATCAAAACCAATATTTTCATGAAGAAAAGATATATTTTTTGTTTTGTCTATTAAAAGTGTAGAGTCATCATCTAACTTGGTATAAACAAAATATTCAAAAGCACCAGCTACTTTTTCCCAGCTTAATTGATTAGATTTGACACCTCCTAAAACACTTAGATTTTTTGGCGATACTATATTCAGCTTAGAACAATGTCTGCCTGAAAGCTCACTTTCAACGTTGTACTTATCAATACTAGTAATTTGATAACAGTGAGTTTCACCAGGTGCGCATTTATCATCATATGTATTATCATTTAAATTGCCTAATAATCCACCATCTCTGTATAGATTATAACTTTTAGCTAGTTCTACTTCATTCCAAATTAATTTTATTGAGCTTTGATCACTAAATGAAGAAAGTGCAGGAGGTTCAACATAATCTCTAGTAGTGAATTGAAATGGAATCGAAGTTAAACCCTCAATTCCGTTCATACTAATAGAAGTTATTGAGTATAAATATGTGGTAGAAAATTCTAGACCCATATCCTCAAAAATCTCAATATCTGATGTTGCTATGGATTCCCCATTTCGTAAGATTTTATATGACCTTGCACCTTCAATTTTTTCCCAATTTAAAGTAATATTATTCTTATTAACAGAACAAGAAACGTTCTTGGGAGCCTCAGTCAATCTACTATTACATAATGGATCACTTTCAATACCAGATAAACCAAATTTACCAAAAGCCATCACTTTATAGCAGTATTGTATTCCAGGCTTAGCTGATAGATCGATAAAAGCATTATCTTTCGTATCTATTACAAAATCTTCATCCCTAAAAACTTTATAATAATTAGCCTGTTTTAATTCATTCCATGTGATAGTGATTGATTTTTCATCTATATCTGATCTTAGATTTTTTGTTCTCAATGCAGGATCTTTTTGAATAGGCTTAACATTAGAGAAAGTATAAATCAAAGGGATAGATTTCTCTTTCTTTAAAACTAATCTTAAAACCAAATCTCTATTGCGCGAATTTCTTGGATTGATCTTTAATATAATTTTACCATCTTTTGGATGGTCTACTTCTAAAAAATAATATTCAGGTTTTATATCTAAAAGTTCAAAACGACCTTTCCTATTCGTTTTAACAGTTGAAAAAATATTTTCATTAATATCTAGTAATTTAACTAATGCTTTTCTAGATGGTTTTCCCTCCTCATTAAAAACACTACCTGTTATTGAAACTGAGTTTGAATAACAAAATTGAAATAAAAAAAGTATAGAAAAGAATTTTTTCATTACGTTGTTAGATTTGAATTAATAGCCTATGAATGATAATCATATTTTTTGACTATCTATACTATGGCAATCGTAGTAATACTCTATCAGGATTTTCAGTATATAACTGAGGAGTCTGTGGCAGGTTAGAATAAAGATTTTTAGTAGTATCAAGAACATTCTTTCGTATGTAATCATGTAATTCACCAACAGTGATGACCTTATCTCCATTATCTGCATCGCCCTTAAGACCCTTCAACATATAATAAGTAAAAATCCCATTTTTTGCATCTGGATGATCATATGATCTTTCAGTTGTGTTTGCTGCGTAAAAGGTAGTAATGCCTTTTGGAGGAATAAGGTCAGCAGGGAAAATTGGTTTTTCCTCTTCTTGATTTTTTTTCTTCTTTTTCTTCTTTTTCTTTTTCTTTTTCTTATCTAATTCTGCCGCCTTTAAATTTTGCTTAAATCCTGAATTATTAAAATCAACATCCATAAATACAAAAATATCGCCAATATTATCGATTTTATTTATTTCATTAAGCATTAAATAAAGATCTTTTATTTTGAAAAAAGAATGAATTTTATTCTGATCTGCATCATAAGGGATGATACATTTATCTCCAGCTATTGTAGTTCCTTCTCCTGAATAGTATAACATTAGATCAACAGTGTCAATATTTGAATATTCTATTACCGATTGAACCTTATCTTTTATGAAACCAAGATTTGGATTAAAAATTTCATTGAAATTGTTTATGGTTACCCCATTCTCAAATAACCAAAATTGAGACGGAATCATTTGATGATTCTTCATTCCCAATAATTTATTATAATATTCTCTCACTATCTTTACATCTTCTTCAGATGACTCATTCCCCGGTATCTTTTCAGTCCAAAAATCCTTGTTACCGATCACTACACCAATCATTTCTCTGGATGTATTCGCATCTGGAAGATCCAATAATAATTTATGATCTTTAGGTTTTTGCCCTGGTGGGGAAAAATCATTAACTGCAACGTCTATTGCTTCTAAATCATCTCTACCTTTGTAATGTTTTAAGGTTTCTAATTGTAATGGGATGATCTTTCTTACATCAAAATAATCATAATTATCAAAATATATTGTAAAACGGTCTTCTTTTGCTAAAAGCTCAAAACTAAAATCAAACCATGCTCCTCCAGGAACTAATCCAAATGTTTTAATTTCATCTGGATCATTTTCAAATCCTTCACCTCTCCTAAAAGCAAGAACAGCAGTATCCGTTTTCCCAATCGATAAATTTTGAAATCTTACTGTTAGTGTTGTTGTCTCATTTTTAGGGATGTAATGATGACCAAATTCATTATCAATTGCAAAGTCAGATATGACAAGATTTGGAGGCACTACCGCTAGGGTAGGAAATGATATAAGTTCAGGATCTAAGTCCATACCCGCATATTCATCAATTCTTATGTTAAATTTTCTTTCTCCTGTCTCAATCTTTAATTTTGCTGATATTGGAAAATTTATTGTTATAGAATCACCTACACCAAGAATAGGTATTGTTGCCACAGTATCAATTATCAGCGATGGCGTATTAGAGTAATCCAAAGGCTCTAAATATGGCTTTAATTCTCTTGCAGGACTACGGCCATCATTAACTACCTTTACAACTATTAAACCATTTTCTTTACCATCTAATATTTGATTATCAGATTGTTCAACAAAAAACTTCTCAACTAAAGTTAAATTAGGAGGAGGTAGTACCCATCCACACATTACAGGAGATAGTGGGCCTTCATCTCCATCTGCATCAATGGATGACATTTTATAACAATATTCAGTATCAAACTCCAATCCTTTATGAATATAATAGCTGCTGGTGGTTTTTGTCATGAATTCTGTCTCGCCGTTATCTTTGTTATGAGAATAGATATTATATTGAACTGCCCCTAGCATTTCTTTCCATCTAAATATCACTCTTTTTACATCTCCGGTAAGTGTTAGACCTCTCGGGTAGTTAACTAATACTTTAAAACACTCTTCATTTGAAGCTGGGCCCTCAGTTCCATGAGCGTCTTTCGCTGTTATTTTGTAACAGTAAAACTGGCCAGGGTCGACTATATCTACATAAAAAGTATCCGTTAGGTCTGCTAATAACAATCCATCTCTATAGACTTTGTATACATGGTCAATTCTTAAGGGCAATTGATTCCAGGTTAATGTAACTTGTTTTAAATCTGCAGCTCCAGCCATTACAGGAGATGTGACCTCCTCATGAGTTCTAACTTTTACACTAACAATAGGACCATCATCACCATCCTGATCAAAAGAAGCAATATCATACTGAAAATCTTTATCGTAATCGAGGTTTTCATCTAAGTAAGAAAAATCTTGTGTGGTTAAAATAAGTTCACCATTTCTATATAGATGATAACCACTAACACCTTCAACAGACTTCCATTTAAAGTTGACTGTATTTCTCATGACCTCGGCGGTAAAGTTTGAAGGAGGAGCAAATTGGCCTTTTCCGCAGTGAGTTGATGATTGTTCACCTTCAGTTCCATATTGATCAGCTGCAGAAACAGAGTAACAGTACTCTTTCCCTGGAGCAACATTATCTGAAAAAGATGGCTTGTCAAAATCACCAAGATAGCTACCATTTCTAAAAACCTTGTAATAGGTTGCTACAGGGCTAAGGTCAGTCCAATTTAAATCAACAGCATTTACATTACCTTTAGCTGTTAAATCGGGAGTTCGCACCTCTGGATGAGTTGTTACAATCACATCTTCGGACAATGCACCCTCATCATTATCTGGATCAATAGAGTTAATACTAAATTTATACTCTTTACCCCACTCTAATGAATCAATGTAAATAAGATCCTCCTGTTTTGAAATCAGAACACTATCCCTGTAGATCGCATACTTTTCGACGTTTGGTATTGCGATCCATTCAAGGGTAACTACTCTACCACTACCTTCTGTTTTTAAAGCTCCCATTTTAATACTAGGCTTTAACGTTGGAAATTGATAGGATGATTTTTGTTTTTCTCTATTTGACTCAGGTCCTTCAAGGTCGTATAGATCCCATGCTCTTACATGATATTCATAAAATTTTCCAGGGGCAACATTATCTATATATTTTGTTTCTTTTATCTTTTCAGCCACCGGTTTATTATTTTTATAAACAGTGTAAGACTCAGCATGAGGCAAAGGTTTCCATTTTACTAAAACTCGTTGAACGCCTCTTTTTGCGACCATTTTTGGCCTTAACCCATCAGTGGACAAGTTTATATTCGGGCTTTCATCTTTGTTTTTAATTGTGATATTTATCCCACCATTCCCTGCATATTCACCATTGTTTCCATGACCATTTCCAAAAACCTTAATTTTATAGTCGCCTGAAATAATGCGATTTTCAAGGGTAAATTTCCCATTTGAACCTGCTGTATATTCTTCCCAAAGTACGTTCTTATCAGTATAAAGAAAAACTTTAGCTTCATCAATTTTTGGCTGGCCTTTCTCATTTATCAATTGACCTTTAATTTTAAATATCTTTGGCGTACTTTTCTTTTGAGGCTCTGACAGTGGACCCTCTAACCCATCATCTGACAACGAAGAAATCTCATATGTATATTCTTCACCAAAATCCAAGTCTTTATCATGGTATTTTGTATTTTTAGAGTTTGTAAGAGATTTACCATTTCGATAAATATTATATGAAGCCGGACCATCAACTGCCTCCCATTCAATGTAAAGTGAATTCATTTCATCTGAATATTTTTCACCTAAGGTCAAAGAGATTTTCTCCGGCGGTGGAAACTGGGCTTTATCACAAGCAGGTACAGATTGAGGGCCCTCAGTGCCATATTTATCAACTGCAGATACTGTAAAACAATTCTCTGTTCCAGGTTCAGTTTTTGCAGTGTATTTAATGGTTTTTGTAGAATCTATTAAAGTTCCATTTTGATAGATTTTATAGATTACAGCAAGGTCATGCTCTGTCCACTCAAGATCAACTATACTCTCTCCTGCTTCGGCTTTAATCTTTTTGATTTTTTTAACTTCTTTGTGGGTAGTCACTGATTTTGAACTAGATTTTGGTCCCTCCTCTTGATGGTGATCAACAGAAACAATTGTATATGAGTACTCCTCATCAAATTTCAATTTATAATCAGAATACTCCAACTCTGTTGTTGTATTAATTAGATCATCGTCTCGGAAAATATTGTAGCTAGAGGCATTCGCTACAGGGCTCCATTCTAGAGATATAGCGTTCTTATTTGCAATTGCTTTGATATTAGCTGGAGATTGCAGTAAAGCTTTACCATACTCAGTTAAAGAACGAGTACTTTTCTGCCCACCATTATCAACAGCTGTAACATTGTAAGCATAAGATTTTCCGCCCTGTACTTTATCTTTGTAGGTGGGTTTTTTTATCTTTTTTAATTCAGTATTGTCCCTAAAAATAATATATTCACTTGCATCTTTAATCGGTTCCCACTTAAGCACTACATTCCCGACCTCAGATTCTACTGTTAATTGTGGCTGTTTGTCATCTTGGCTAGTGAGAACCTCAAGTTTAGTTACAGATTTAGATCTAAGATCAATTTCTTTGGTAGCACTATTTCCACCTGAACCATAAATATTGAGTGTATACTTTCCAGGCTTGATTTTTTTGAATTTAAATTTTCCATTACCTTTAGTTCGTTCTGTCTTAACAAGTTGGTAACTTGATGAATAAAGGGTCAATCTTGCATTTGAGACATTGTTTCCTGCTTCATCTTTTATTCTACCAGATATCTCAAAATTTTGAGCGGAAAGTAGATTTCCAATTACAAAAGTAATTAAAAATATTCTATAAAAATGACTTTTTAAATGCATCGATAGTATTATATCAATTTGATATTTTTTATTTTATTTAAAATTTTTTCCAAACAAAGGAATTTTCCTCGGTATTTGGACTCCGCTAATTTAACTATTTGCAACAAATAATTGGTTGCTAGGCAAGTTAAATATCTAAAATATTAATTACAAGGTTTTAGAGTGATTTATATTGCAACCTAATCTTTAAAATTATTGGGATCTATGGGTGCAAATTTTTGCCAAAATTGAACTGATTCAGCCCACTCATCGCTGCTATATTTAGCTTTGGTACCACCAATCAGTTCCAATTGATTCCTCATCATTGTAATTGGTCCCATTGGCATAGATTCAATACCCATTGGGAGAGCATTTATACTTATAAGTTCCCATTCAGCATCTGTTGTATTTTCATCATTCTCATACAAAATATCATGATGATATAAAATCAAATCAACGCTACCAGCTTTAATAAGCTTGCCATTCAAAGCTCTAATTTGAATATATGGTTCTTCATTTTCGCGTCTTTTTACATACTGTGCTGATAATTTTGTGCTTTTTGTAATCCTAACATATGGACATATAACTTTATTAACGTATTTTTTATCAAGCTTTACAATGATTACCTCAGGTCTGTAACCTTGTCTAAAATCCTTGTTAATAATTTTTTGCTCAGCATGCCTAGCAAAAAAATCAAATGAAAGTTCTTCTGAATATGTTTTACCAGAGAACTTGGTTTGCCTTTTAACAAATTCATTTACGGCTACAATCATCACGTAATTTAAAATGTTATATTGTTGCAGAATGTTAAAAAAAACAAATAATTTGATTTATAAATGATTGATTTAATTCATTATTTTAAAACAATCCCATGGGAACTGTTGGGCATATTTTTTCTATCAATAATAATTTTAATTTTTTTAAGTGAATACAGTTATAGATATGACCTTCTCGAGCCAAATTTAAACAGAAAGATAATACATTCTGTGGTTGGAATAGCAGTATCATTCAGTCCTTTCATTTTTTTATCAAATATCCAACCTTTAATTCTTGCAGTAACATTTTTATTTATTAATCTTTTTAGCTACAAACAAAATAAATTAAAAAGTTTTCACAACTTAAATAGAAAAACACTAGGAACTATATTCTTCCCACTGGGATTCATTATAATTGCTTCGCTTTTCTGGGAACAAAAATATAGCATTGCCTGCTCTTTTATGATATTGGCGGTCTCTGATCCTTTATCATCATTAGCTGGGGAAAATATAAAAAAACCACATAAATATAATATATGGAAAGATGTTAAATCATATGAAGGGTCAGCGATTATGTTTTTGAGTACCTTCATAATTTTAATTTTATTTTCAAAATCTATATTTTATCAATTTGATACCCTTGAATCTTTTTTAGCAATAATACTAAGCTGCTTTGCCATTACAATTGCTGAGGCGATGAGCATAAAAGGTTCAGATAATATATCAATACCTATAGTAGCATTCTTATTCATAGAAATCTTCAATATAGTAAACATGAAAAATTTTATTATCGGGTTTTCATTTATGATCGTTTTAATAGCAATTGTACTCTTTCATTTTTACAAGAGAAAACATTTGTCACTAGATGGGTTTTTAAGCTCTACTTTGATGGCAGGATTAATTTTGGGTTTTGGCGGTCTAAAATATGTTTTACCAATTACGATATTTTTTATATCGTCAACTTTATTATCAAAAACAGGACCTAAAAGTTTGAATAAATCAAAAAGTGGTAGAAATGTAAATCAAGTATTTGCAAATGGTGGCGTAGGGCTAGTTTTATGTGTTTTTAATCATTTTTATCAAACAGAGGTTATATACTATATGTATCTAGCATCAATAGCAGCAGCGAATTCTGATACATGGGCCACAGAAATCGGTAAATTATCAAAAACAAGACCTAAAGATATAATTTCTGGTCGAAGTCTTTCGCGAGGA
This sequence comes from bacterium, assembly GCA_038127595.1. GTDB lineage: Bacteria > Fidelibacterota > Marinisomatia > Marinisomatales > UBA1611 > TMED80. The sequence goes on from JAYPIC010000011.1 coordinate 14,710, forward strand.
GAGTCAGGAGGAATTACTTTTATTGGATTACTGGGATCTATTTCTGGCTCTTTTGTAATAACTACTATTGGTTATTTCCTAAATATAAATACTTCATACTTAATTATAGTGTTTATATCTGGCTTTCTGGGTTCACTATTTGATTCAATATTAGGAAGCACCTTACAATCCAGATTTATTTTAATAGATGGAAAAACAATCAAAGAAGAAAAAGAGCAAAATAGTTATCATTATTCTGGATTACTTTTTATTAATAACAACAGCGTAAACTTTTTATGCACTTTATCAGCACCAATATTTTTTATTTTAATGTACTTGATTGCATAAAAAAAGGGCTTTTGAAAAGCCCTTTTCTATGATAGTTTGTGATTTAGATTTAACTAAATCACTTTATATACTAATAAACCGACCATGACAATTAGGGATATAAAAATTAAAGAAACACCAATATTTCCTTTTTTAATTTCCTCCCATTCGTCAATATCAGTTGACAAGTAATCAAAGACCTTCAAAGCAATCCCTACTCCAAAAGCAAATCCAACTGCAGCAGTTACTGACCAGCCAACTGCTCGCAAATATTGTAATAAAGTTTCTTCTAATCCTAGGCCAATCATATTTTCTCCTTATGATGTTTGTAAATCAATTTTTTGCATAAACTCTGAAGAGTCTAAAGTACCAGCAGCAAGCTGAATAGCATCATCAGATGAGCATTTTGCCTCAAATACCATCGTTTCTCCTTTAGATGCAGGTACATTGACTCTGATACTAATTTCTTTGGGGACATATGCATTTGAAAGTCCAAGACTATTTTGGTGGGATACTGCCTGCCCTGCTGAGGCGAATCCAACAAGCATGACCATCTCAAAATTATTTCTATTACTTTCTAGCGTTAACGAAAACAACTCGCTATCAAAATCCATGGCAGAAGCATTAACTGAAACTCTATAAGATGAACATACGCTTTTTATCTTCTTTTTGAATGCATAGTTCGCAAATGCAAAATTCAAAGCAATTGTAAATGAAAAAGTAAGAATTGCTATATATCTAATTATTATTTGTGAATTTCTCTTCATGGATAGCTATAAATTAATCTTAAGAAATCATTCAACAAATATTAAAATAAAATTTTTCCAGATTTAATTACTGTTTTTATAGAATTATTTGAAAAATTATATGGAATATCAATCGGTTTCTTCAAACTCCAAACAATGATATCAGCATTTTTTCCCTCCTCTATTGATCCAGTTGTATCATGAATATTCAAAATTTTTGAAGGCATATATGTACTTGAAAAGATAGCATCATTTATTTCAAGTCCCATATAAATAAGGCTAAGAGTTATTATAAATATCATTGATTGGATATTACAACTTCCAGGGTTGTAATCAGTTGCGATAGCAACTTCTAGCCCAAAATCTTTTAATTTTTTGTATGGAGCATATTTATGTTTTCCAAGAAAAAATGTAGTCCCCGGAAGTAATACAGCCTTTACATTAGCGTCTGCCATTTTCAAAATATCACTATCATTAATGCACATAAGATGATCAGCAGATACGCATTTTATAGCAGATGCTAATTGAGCGCCTCCAATATTTTTAAATTCATCAGTGTGTATTCTAGGTAGCAGCCCATAATCTAGACCAGTCATAAGAATCTTTTCTGATTGATGTATGTCAAAGTATCCAACTTCACAGAACACATCATTATATTTTGCAATACCCTGCTTTGCCACGGCTGGAATGATTACCTCGCATAAATGTTCAACATAATCATCAGGTTTGTTATTATACTCCTCTGGAACAGCATGCGCACCCATAAATGTAGGAATAATGTCGACTCTATGTTCAGAGTTAACCTCATCTAAAATCGCTAAGGACTTAAGTTCGCTATCTATATCTAAACCGTAACCGCTTTTTGCCTCTATAGTGGTGGTACCCAACTTCAAAAAGTTATTCATCCTTCGAAGGACTCTTTGTTTTAATTCATTATAGTCTGAATTTCTTAAACTTTTTACACTATTTTTTATTCCACCACCATTAGCTGCTATTTCCTCATATGTATTTCCAGCTACTCTCATTTCAAACTCATTCGATCGGTCACTGAAAAATACTGGGTGAGTATGACAATCAACAAATCCTGGGGTAACTAAATTATTTTCACAATCATAAATTTGATCTGCATTATTAAGATTTTTTCCTATTTCAATAATTTTGCCATGCCTAACTATAATTTCTAAACCTTCCTCTAATACCATAGAATTCTTTTTTGAATTATAGGTTAAAAGATTACCTATATTAATCAATTTTAAAGATTTAGAATTCATCTAAAATTATTTTGGTATATCTATTGACCAGGAATTAGCATTTCGAATAGCATCATTATATCCAGCATCAGCATGACGAATTACTCCCAATCCTGGATCATTGGTAAGAACTTTTTTAATACGCTCTTCCATCTCTTCGCTGCCATCAGCTACTATGACCTGCCCAGAATGGATAGAATATCCAATACCAACACCTCCTCCATGATGTAAAGATACCCAAGTAGCACCACTGGCCGTATTAATTAAAGCATTCAATATGGGCCAATCAGCTATAGCATCTGATCCGTCCTTCATAGCTTCAGTCTCTCTATTGGGCGAAGCAACTGAACCGCAATCTAAATGATCTCTACCGATTACAATAGGAGCTTTTAATTCTCCTCTTTTCACCATATCGTTTAAAGCTAAACCAAACCTTACTCTATCTTTAAAACCTAGCCAACAAATCCTAGATGGTAATCCTTGAAATTCAACCTTTTCATTAGCCATCTTTATCCAATTACAAAGAGCTTTATCTTCATTAAACATTTCCAAGGCTAATTCGTCTGTTTTGAAGATATCATTTTTATCTCCTGATAGAGCTACCCATCTAAAAGGGCCTTTACCCTCGCAAAATAACGGCCTAATATATTCAGGCACAAATCCAGGTATATCAAATGCATTTTTAACACCTGCTTTTTCAGCCTGAGCTCTTATATTATTACCATAATCAAATACTACCGATCCTAAATTTTTTAAATCAAGAAGCGCTTGAACATGAATACCCATAGACTCTATAGATTCCCTGATATATAGATCTTTATTTTTAGTCCTTAAAAAGTCAGCCTCATCTATAGTATAGTTAGCTGGTATATAACCAACTAACTCATCATGAGCAGATGTCTGGTCCGTGACTATATCGGGTATTATATTTTTTTTAACGAAAAGAGGTATGATTTCAGCAGCATTACCTAAAAGACCTATACTTATAGGTTCTTTATTCTTTTTTGCTAATAAAGCCCAATTTATTGCCTCATCAATATCATCTGTAGATTTGTCTAGATATTTACTATCTATTCTTCTTTTTATTCTCTTTTTATCAATTTCAATACATATTGCAACGCCACCGGCCATCGTAACAGCAAGAGGTTGAGCCCCACCCATACCTCCCAAGCCAGATGTTAATACTATTTTACCAGATAAATTATCAGAATTAAAATGTTTTCCTGCAGCTGCAATAAACGTTTCATAAGTGCCTTGCAAAATTCCTTGCGTTCCTATGTATATCCAACTACCTGCTGTCATTTGCCCGTACATTATTAGACCTTCAGCTTCAAGCTTATCAAAATGTTCCCATGTAGCCCAATTAGGAACTAAGTTAGAATTTGCAATAAGTACACGCGGTGAATAGGTATGGGTCTTCATTACAGCAACTGGCTTACCAGATTGAACAATCAAAGTTTCATCTGCATCCAGTCGTAGTAAAGTTTTTAAAATTAAATCAAAAGATTTCCAATCTCGCGCTGCCTTGCCTTTTCCACCATAAACAATTAATTCCTCAGGGTTCTCAGCTACATTTTGATCCAAATTATGTTGAATCATCCTGAATGCTGCCTCTATCTGCCAATTTTTACAATTAAGTTTTGGACCAGTGGGAGGAGAAATTTTACGTTTCATATGATTTTTAAAAATATTTTTTTAATTTTTTCCAATAATAAGGATTTTTTACGAATTCTGTATATGAAAAAATAGATATATTATTAATATTCATTTTTTTAAGTCTTTGAATTTTTTTTCCTGCTAACCTTGGATTTTGGTTATAAGTAGAAATTCCAACGACTATTTTATCATGATACTTTGAGGGTAAATTATCCCTAATTAGATACATATTTTGAATAAAATCCTCATTCTTTACCATATAATTCATTGGAACTGCCCAATCTAAATATCCAGCTGAAATCCATAGATCCCATTCTTGAAAAAATAATAATTTAGCATCGTAAATATTAGGCTTCACAGCAGCAGAAATAATAATTTTATTTGAATTTGATTTAATTTTATCTCGAGCTCTTTTGACAAAATTAGTTATTGAGTTTCTTTTGTACTCTGAAAAGATAACTTCCTTATTTCCATTAACCTTATCAATGTAGGTTCTATTAAACTCATATAATCCAAACTCATTATAGCCATAATTCGAATTGTGAAACCTTATATAATCGTAATGTATACCATCTAAATTATACTCTTTTGATAATTCATCAACTACACTAATTAGGTGTAGGTTAACAGCTGGATTGGTGGGTGCTAAATAAAAACCCTCACCATCTATAGTAAATCGATTTTTATTTCGTAAATACAATTCATCTTTAATATAGTTATCATCCTTTTGTCGATCTAACCATTCAGGTTTATTTAGAATAATATGATCACTTTGAGTGGGTAGATTTGTTGAGGACCATAAATAATATACATTAATCCATGCATGGATCTTAATATTAGTATTTATATTAGATTTTAGGAGATAATCTAAAGGATCAAAATCATTTGCAACTAAATGAGATTTTGGTACAATTTTTGAGTTATAATAAGCATCTCCCCTTCCCCTAACCTGAGCAAATATATGATTAAATCCATTTTTATTAGCAAAATCTAATACATCATTGATGAAATGTTTTTGGGTTAAATAATCTCTAACGACCCAAAGAGCTTTTACAGGAACTTGATTTTCTGAGCAAAAGAGTAAATTATTTAATAAAAATAGGAATAAAAACTTTAAAAGCAACTTAGAAATAATAAAATAAATCTAATTTTTACTTCTTAGCTTCTATTACTTCAGAATCATCTATTTGAGGATTTTCAACCGATTCCACAAACTCAATGATTGATACCGGAGCTCGATCATTATCTCTTTGACCCAATTTTGTTATTCTTGTATAACCTCCTGGCCTGGTAGAAAAAAGTGGAGCTATTTCTTTAAATAAAATCCTAACAACATTTTTCTTAGGGAGTTTTCTTATAACTAATCTTCTAGAGTGCAGACTATCTTTTTTTGCTAAAGTTATCAAGGGCTCAATAAAAGATCTAAGTTCCTTTGCTTTAGG
>JAYPIC010000011.1:20119-42680 GCA_038127595.1 bacterium
CTTAGCATCGTTAGTCTTTATTTTTTTATGTAAATCTAGCTGTCAAGCTAAATTCCTTATTTAAGCTTTACGATTACAAACTTTTCGTCCGAGCTTACGACCCTTCTTCTTATGTCGCATTTTATTATCCCTCTTCCGCCATAATTTTACTAATATCCATCCCAAAATGGAGACCCATTGAACTTAATTTATCAACAAGCTCAGTCAAGGATTTTCTACCAAAATTTTTATACTTAAGCATTTGGTTTTCTTCTTTACTTACTAATTCGTGAATGTATTTTATTCCCGCTGCTTGTAAACAATTAAAACTTCTAACTGAGAGTTCCATTTCATCGATCGCTTGATTTAACAAACCACGTAAAGCAAGGGTTTCATCAGAAACGCCTTTAGAAATCTCTAAAATTTCAGGGTTGGCGATAGCTTCGACAAACTTCAAATGATCTCTTATATAAGTCGCTGAATAACTTATCGCATCCTTAGGGTTTATTGAGCCATCAGTTTGTACATTCATAGTTAAAATTTCAATTGGGTCTTTAGCTCCTGGTACTGGCTTCACATCGTAACTAACTTTTGTTACTGGATTAAAGATACTATCAATCGAAATAGTACCTAGAGGCAAATTTGGTAATTCATTTTCCTCAGATGGTACATATCCCATACCAATACCAATTCTAATTTCCATATCTAGCTTTCCACTAGAGTTAACCTCCGTGATATATTGTTCAGGATTAAGTATCTCAAATTGGTCACTAGCATCTTGTAAATCTTTAGCTGTTACAACAGACTTACCTTTAAAAGAAAGATTAATCTTATCTGGATTATTATCCATAAGTCTGAACCTAATTAATTTTAGATTCATTATAATATCAGCGACATCGTCCTTAACACCTTTGATTGATGAAAACTCATGTTCGACACCTTCAATTTTTAAATGAGTAATTGCAGCACCGGGAATACTTGTAAGTAAAACTCTTCTCATTGCGTTACCTAAAGTTATACCATATCCTCTACTTAGTGGCTCAATAGTAAATTGGCCATTCGTTTTTGATAAAGATGCTTCATCAGTTTGAACTTTTAAATTAAATGATTTATCCATTGATAATATATCCTTTTTCTTATCTGTAATTATTTAGAGTATAGCTCCACTACTAGCTGCTCGTTTACTGTTAAATTCATTTGATCTCTTTCAGGAACATTCAAAAAAATACCTGTCATTTTAGCTTTATCTAGTTCCAGCCAAGAGAGGTCAATATCTCCTTTGATTGTTCTTATAGAATTCAAAATAATATCCATTTTTTTACTTCTATCTCTTACTGAAATAGTATCCCCTGGCTTTAATGTGTATGAGGGAATATTTACAGCAATTCCATTAACTAGAAAGTGTTTGTGACTTACTAATTGTCTAGCTGCAGGGCGAGTGGGAGAAAAACCAAGCCTATAAACGACATTATCTAATCTACTCTCAAGTAACTGAAGCATGTTTGTACCAGTTTCACCTTTAAGCTTCTCCGCTTTTTTAAAAGTTATTCTAAACTGTTTTTCTAACAATCCATACATAAACTTAATTTTTTGCTTTTCTTGAAGCTGAGTTCCGTAGTTAGAAATTTTACCTCTTCTAGTTTGAGCGTGTTGGCCTGGACCATAAGGCTTCCGATTGAGCAATCTATCATATTTAGGGTTTCCGAAAATATTCTCACCGAATTTTCTTACTAATTTTCCTCTAGGTGTATTTATTTTTGCCATATTAAAAATTCACTTTCAGTTTAAATTATACTCGCCTTCTTTTTGGGGGACGACAGCCATTGTGAGGAAGAGGAGTTACATCTTTTATTGATGTAATTTGCAAGCCAGAAACAGCCAGCGCTCTAATTGCGGACTCCCTACCTGCTCCAGGTCCTTTCACTTCTACAGAAATACTTGATATACCAAGAGACAAAGCTGACTCCGCTACTTTTTGAGCAGTTAAAGTGGCAGCATATGCCGTACTTTTTCTTGAACCTTTAAATCCTGATGAACCAGCTTTTTGCCAAATCAATACATTCCCATATTTATCAGAAATTGTAACATGTGTATTATTAAAAGTTGATTTAATATGCGCAACAGCATTTGTATCGACTACTTTTTTCTTTTTTTTCTGTTTATTTTCAGCCAAAATTTTACCTCAAATTCTTTTTTATATAGCTTTCTTTCCTAAACCTATAGTTCTTTTTTTACCTTTACGAGTTCTAGCATTTGTTTTTGTCCTTTGACCATTAGAAGGAAGACCACGCCTATGCCTAAGACCTCTGTAAGCACCAACATCTTTGAGCCTTTTTATGTTCATAGCATTCAAAGAACGCAACTCACCTTCAACATTCATCTCTAAAGAACTTATTACTGCTCTAATAGAACTGATTTGCTTCTCACTCAGCTCTTGAACTCTTTTGTCTGTATCTATTTTTGCAGTTTTACAAATTTCTAATGCAGTTGACATTCCGATACCATGAATGTAGCAAAGAGAAAAAGCAATCTTCTTATTTCTTGGTATATCTACACCTACTATTCTAGCCATTGTATTATCCTTGCCTTTGTTTATGCTTGGGATTCTCACATATAACTAACACGATACCCTTACGCTTTATTATTTTACATTTAGTACACATTTTTTTTACAGATGCTCGAACTTTCATAAATTATTTCTTTCTATAGACTATTCTAGCTCTAGTTAAATCATATGGGCTCATTTCAAGCGTAACTACATCCCCTGGTAAAATTTTAATAAAGTGCATCCTCATTTTTCCACTAACATGGGCCAATACAGTATGACTATCACCCCCAATTTCAACATCAACACGGAACATTGCATTGGGTAAAGTCTCCTTTATAGTTCCATCAATGGTGATCGCTTTTTCCTTAGCCATTATAACTAACCTTACTTAAAATTTTAGGACCATCGTCCAAAATTGCTATTGTATGTTCAAAGTGAGCAGATGCTTTACCATCAGCTGTTAGAATAGTCCAGCCATCTTTTGCAGTGTATATTTCCCTTCCACCAAGATTAATCATTGGCTCAATTGCAATACACATTCCAGCATGAAGCTTATAACCTTGACTGGGAGTGCCATAGTTAGGCACCTGGGGTTCTTCATGTAGATTTTCACCAATCCCATGACCAACCAATTCCCTGACAACAGAAAAGCCATTTGATTCAGCATGAGTTTGGACAGCATGCCCAATATCACCAACAAAGTTACCAGGCACTGCCTTCTCAATTCCTTTATAAAGTGATTCTTCAGTAATATCCATTAATTTTTTCTTTTCACTGCTGATTTTACCCACAGAAAAAGTTTTTGCATGATCGCCATAATACCCATTTACCTCAGCGCCGCAATCTATACCAACAATTTGTCCTTCTTTTAACTCAATGTCTCCAGGTATACCATGAACCACAGCATCTTCAATTGAAATGCAAAGCGTTGAAGGGAAACCCATGTAACCCTTAAATGCAGGTCTGGCCCCTTGGGAGGTGATAAAATTTTCTGCTTTTTTATCTAGATCAGATATTAAGGCACCTGGAACAACGAATTCTGAGAGCATATCTATTGTATCCGCTACAATCTGACAACTTCTGGAAATCATTTTAATTTCATTTTCAGAGCGCTTGTAGACCATTACATCCTTCTCCTACCACGTATTTTACCCTTAGTTAAAAAACCGTCATAATGGCGCATCATCAAATGGGATTCTAATTGCTGCAAAGTATCCAACGCAACACCAACAATTATTAGTAAACTCGTTCCTCCAAAAAATGATGCGAAGTCATACTCAACATCCATAGTTTGCATCAGAATGTATGGGAAAATAGCTACCAAAGCTAACGCAATTGAACCAGGAAGAGTCACTTTTGATAGGATATTATCAATATACTCAGAAGTTTTTTTGCCAGGCCTAACTCCTGGAATAAACCCACCCTGCTGTTTCATTTGAGAACTTACTTGTACTGGGTCAAATGCAATAGCAGTGTAGAAATAAGTAAAGAAAACTATCATTAACCCAAAAAATAACCAGTATATAGGGTGCTCAAATGAAAACCAACGCATTATGCTGGCAGAAAAATCACTATCAGAAAAAAAAGTTGAAATAGTGCTGGGAATAAACATTATTGATTGAGCAAAAATGATTGGCATTACACCTGCTGTATTTACCCTTAAAGGAATGTGGGTGTTTTGTCCACCATATACTTTCCTACCAACAACTCTTTTTGCGTATTGAACTGGAATTTTTCTTGTTCCTTGTGTCAATAGGACCACAAAGCATATGACTAGAAACATAATTCCCATTAAAATAATTTCGGATATGAAGAGCTTTTCCCCTGCCATTACAGCTCTTACTTCATTACCAATGACAAAAGGCAAGCGAGAAATTATCCCAACCATGATTATGAGCGAAATACCATTCCCTATACCGCTTTCAGTTACTTTTTCACCCATCCACATAAGCAGTATAGTACCAGTTACCATACTTACAATTGCTGTAAAGACAAATAAAAATCCAGGATTAATTACTACCTGAAGCTCTTTTTCTAAAAAAACAGTAACACCATAGGACTGCATGGCTGCAATTAGAACAGTGCCATATCGGGTGATTTGCGTGATTTTTTTACGTCCTGCTTCACCTTCTTTTTGCAGTCTTTGGAAATAAGGTAAAACAGAGCCCATGAGCTGTATAATTATAGATGATGATATATAAGGCATTATTCCTAAAGAAAAAAGCGATGCTTTTTCAAAAGCACCACCCACAAACATGTTAAATAAACCAAATAATGTGTCTTGCAACCTATCAAAAGCACCAGCCAATGCATTAGCATCTACTCCAGGTATGGGAATGTGCGCGCCAACTCTAACAACAATCAGAATGGAAAAGGTAAAAAAGATTTTATCTCTTAGTTCAGGAATACTAAAAATTGTCTTAATTTTATCAATCATAAGATAATGATTTCTCCACCAGCTTTTTCAATTTTTTCCTTTGCTGTTGTACTAAAAGCAGAGGCAGAGATTTTTATTTTTTTTTCAATTGAGCCATTACCAAGAATCTTAACTGGTTTAAGCGATGAACGAATCAGACCAGAATCCTTTAGAAAGACAGGATCAATTGCTAAGCCATCTTTAAGATTAATAATATCACCAATATTAACAATTTGATATTTTTCTTTAAAAATATTCGTAAACCCTCTCCTGGGCAACCTACGAGCAAGAGGCATTTGACCACCTTCGAACCATGCTCTTTTCTTGTTACCAGAACGTTGCCCTGCACCCTTGTGACCCCTTCCAGATGTTTTACCTAATCCAGAGCCATGTCCCCTGCCTTTTCTTTTTTTCTTTGATATAGAACCATTTACTGGTGACAATGAGTCTAGTTTCATTTTTTTACCTCTGAAACATTAATCAAAAATTCTACTTTTTTTATCATTCCTCTAATTTGTGGCGTATCTTTTTTAACAACAGAGTGATTAAGCTTTTTCAAACCTAACGCTAGGATAGTTGCTTTAGCTTTAGGTTTATATCCAATAGGACTCTTTATGAGCTGAATTTTCAACATATTAATTAAAAACCTCTTTTATGGTCATTTGTCTTCTATTTGCAATTGCAACAGCATCTTTAAGATTCAATAATCCATTTAATGTTGCATACACGAGATTCATAGCATTCTTTGAACCGTAACGCTTAGTTAAAATATTTTGGATACCTACTTGTTCCATAACCGCTCTAACAGGACCACCAGCAATTATTCCGGTACCGGGAGATGCTGGCTTGAGCATTACTCTACTGGCACCATGCTTACCAATTATTTTGTGAGGTATAGTGCTATTAATTAAAGGAACTTTAAACATATTTCTTTTGGCGATTTCTTTTCCTTTTTGAATACATACAATCACTTCATTTGCTTTGCCAAGACCAATACCAATATGACCTTTCCCATCACCAATAGCAACCAAAGCAGAAAACCTAAACCTTTTCCCCCTCGATGTAACTTTTGCAGTCCTATTAATTTTTATAACAGATTCCTCTAGCAAATCTAATTCAGATGGATTTATTGTTGCCAATTTCTACTCCTTTAAAATTCTAAACCTTCTTCACGGGCAGCGTCAGCGAACGCTTTAACACGACCATGAAAGGGATAACCATTTCTGTCGAAAACTACTTTTTTAATTCTACTATCAATAGCTTTTTTAGCTATCGTCTGACCAATAATTATTGAGACTTCAGTTTTACTTTTTGAAGAAGCAATTGCTTTTTTTAAGCTAGAATCTTTTGAAGATGCAGAGATGATGGTCTTGGATTCAAAATCATTGATGATCTGACCTTCAAAATGTCTATTGCTCCTGTAAACAACTAGTCTAGGATATTTTTCATGAAACATAGAAGTCGATTTACTTCTATTTCTCCTACGATTTTTTCTACGATAATTATTGTTTAAAATACCCATTATTCACCAACTGTCTTGCCTTGCTTAATTTTAATATATTCATCTTTATATCTAACACCTTTGCCTTTGTAGGGCTCGGGCTTCCTAAAAGACCTAATTTTTGATGCAACTGAACCAACTAATTGCTTGTCATTTCCTTTCACAGAAATAGCTGTACGATCAGCCTCAATGATTATGCCATCTGGAAAATCAAAAAATATATCATGCGAGTAACCTAACTGCAGTTTTAGTCTATTACCTTGGACACTCGCTTGATAGCCGACCCCAACAATTTCAAGATCTTTTTTAAAACCATCGGATACCCCGATGACCATATTATTTATAATCTGCCTTGTTGTACCATGCATAGATTTGCTAACTGAACTGTCATTTATTCTTTCAAAATAAATAACATTCTCATTTAATGTAATTTTAATATTTTTGTGAAGATAATGAGTATGGGTACCATTTTTACCAGAAACTTCAATAGTACGACCATCAACATTCACTTTCACTCCTTCCGGAATAGTGATTGGATTATTTCCTACTCTAGACATTACTAAAACACCTCACAAAGCAACTCGCCACCAACATTTAATTTTTTAGCAGTTTTATTGCTGATTACACCTTTTGAAGTAGAAAGTATTGAAATCCCTAGACCATCTAGTACTCTAGGTATATCTTGGCTACTAACATATATGCGCTGACCCGGCCTACTACACCTTTTAATATTTTCAATAACTGAGACACCATTAAAATCATACTTTAGAAAAATTCTGATAGTTTGAAAATCACCATTATTAATGAAGAAAAAATCTTTTATATATTTTTCTTCCTTTAATACATAAGCAATTCTTTTCTTCATATTTGAAGAAGGAATATCTACCCATCTTTTTTCAGCACGATAGGCATTTCTAATTCTAGTTAAAAAATCTGCTATAGGATCAGTCATTGACATATATATATTTCCTTACCAACTTGCTTTCGTTACACCAGGAATTTCTCCATTAAGAGCCATCTCCCTAAATGAAAGTCTTGACAACTTAAATCTACTTATCACCCCTCTCGGCCTTCCCGTTTTAAAACATCTATTTCTAACGCGAATGCGACTAGATGACTTAGGCAGTTTGTCCAATTTAGCTACAGCTGCTTCTTTGTCTTCAAGGGAGGAGTTTGGGCTTTTTATAATATTTTTTAATTCAGATCTCAATGAGGCATATTTTTGTACATTACGAATTAACTTCTGTTCACGAACTATTTTTGATTTTTTTGCCATTATGCAGCCTCATCTATTGTATTTTTTGTAGGCTTCTCTCTTAAGGGGAAACCAAACTCTTTTAAAAGCCAGTAAGCTTCTTCATCAGTGTTAGCAGATGTACTAAGCGTAACATTTAAACCTCTTACAGAATCAATGTCATCATAATTAATCTCTGTGAAAATAATCTGCTCTTTTATTCCAAAATTATAATTACCTCTACCATCAAAGGATTTAAATGAGAGACCCCTAAAATCTCTACTCCGCGGAAGAGCTACACATGTCAGCCTCTCAAAAAATTCATACATTTTAGAAGATCTTAATGTAACTTTACAACCAACAGGGAAACCCTTCCTAATTTTAAAATTTGAGATATCGGACTTGGATTTTGTAACAACTGGCTTTTGACCAGTAATGAGCTCAAGCTCAGATATAGCACTTTCAAGTTTTTTACTATTAGTTTTAGCATCTCCAATGCCCATATTTAGAGAAATTGATAGTAGTTTTGGAACCTGCATTGAATTAACATAATTAAACCTAGACACCATAGCGGGAACAACACTTTCTTTATATAACTTTCTCATATTTGGTAGGTATGTTTCAGCTTTTTCCACTTTTTTAGAATTTGTATCTTTTTTGTTACTCATTGAATTTCAGATTCTTCATTTGTTTTCTTTAATATTCGAACTTTTGAGCCATCGTCAAGAACCCTATATCCTAAACGAGAAGTATCTCCCCCCTGCACAACTAAAACATTAGAAACATGTAGTGAGGCTTCTTTTTCAACAATACCTCCATTGGGGTTTTCTTGAGATGGCCTAGTAGATTTTTTTATAAAATTTACACCTTCGACAACAACTCTTTGTTTCTTTGGGGAGGAAAATAAAACTTTACCTTCTTGACCTTTGTGTGCACCACTAATCACACGGACTTTCATTCCTTTTTTTATTAACATTTATAACACCTCCGGAGCTAATGAGACAATCCTCATAAAACCAGACTCTCTTAATTCTCTGCCCACAGGACCAAAAATTCTAGTGCCTCTTGGCTCTCCTTGGCTATTTAATAAAACAGCAGCATTTTCGTCAAATCTGATAACACTACCATCAGGCCTGCTATATTCTTTTTTGGTACGAACAACAACTGCTCGATGAACTTCCCCTTTACTGACCATACCACCTGGTATAGCCTTTTTGACAGTAATCACAATCTGATCTCCAACACTGGCATACTTACGCCCTGAGCCACCAAGAACTTTGAAACACAATATTTCCTTTGCTCCAGTATTATCAGCTACTTTTAATCTAGTTTCTTGCTGTATCAATTTTTAACCTAAATTATTTGATTCTTGTAAAATTTCACTAACACGCCACCTTTTATTTTTGCTAATAGGTTTTGTAGCCGTTATTCTAACTACATCCCCAACATTTGGAGAAACTTCAGAAACATGGGAAAGAAACTTCTTATGTTTTTTAATTCTTTTTTTGTAAACAGGATGTGCTATCACTCTGGTAACCTCGACGCTTACAGTGTTTTGCATCTTTGCAGAGACCACTTTCCCTATTAAACTTTGTTTGTTTTTTCTATTAGACATTTATCTAGGCACCTAGCTATTTAGCGAGGCTTGTGCCTCTGTTAATAAAGTTTTTATTCTAGCAATTTTTTTTCTAGTTTTTTTAATTTGTGATATATCTTCTAACTGCTGCATTGATTTTTGAAATACTAAATTTTGAAGAGAGTCTTGACAATCAACAAGTTGAGTTTTCAATTCACTAATTTGGCCAGTTTTTTCTTTTTCTTCTGACATGTTTAAATAGGCCTCCTTTCAACTAGTTTAGTTTTCATTGGCAATTTGTGACCTGCGTTCCTAAAGGCTTCTTCGGCCATCTCCTTATTAACACCTTCAATTTCAAATAAAATTCTACCTGGTTTAACTACTGATACCCAACGATCCAGCGAACCTTTACCTTTACCCATCCTTGTTTCAGCTGGCTTAGCTGTGATAGGCTTATCAGGAAATATTCTGATCCACATCTTGCCAACTTTACGAACAATTCTTGAAATTACAATACGAGAGGCTTCAATTTGCCTAGCTGTAATCCAACCAGGTTCTAAGGCCTTCAATCCATAAGTGCCAAAAGCTACATGACTTCCTCTAGAGGCCATTCCTCGCCTATTTCCTCGGTGATGTCTTCTATATTTTATTTTTTTTGGTTCTAGCATAATGTTTTTTTATTGTTTACAAATCAAAACTTTAACACCAATGATACCATATGAAGTATGAGCCTCACTTAGGGCATAATCTATATCAGCTCTAAGCGTATGAAGAGGAACACTACCATCTGAATATTTCTCACTCCTCGCAATTTCTACACCACCTAATCGACCAGCAACATTTATCCTAATCCCATTTGCACCCATACGCATAGTAGCTTGCATCGCTTTATTGATCACTCTTCTATATGAAATCTTCTTTTTCAGCTGCTGACAAATATTCATACCTACCAAAGCAGCATTCAACTCAGGTCTTTTGACTTCAGAAATATTAATCTGGGCATCACTTTTATTTGTGAGCTGTCTCAACTCTTTCTTTAGCTTATTAACCTCTTCTCCACCCCTGCCAATGACGATTCCAGGCCTAGCAGTATGTATTGTTACTGAAACCTTTTTTGATGTCCTATTGATTTCAACATTTGAAATACCCGCATTAGGGAGCCTAAAGCCAATATATTTTCTAATTCTGACATCTTCTTCAAGTGATTCAGCAAATTTATTTTTTTCAGCAAACCATGTAGAGTTCCATGATTTTCTTACATTTAATCTAAAACCGACTGGATGTGTTTTTTGTCCCAAATTATTCCTCTAAGGTTATTCTGTAGTTAATACAATAGTTAAATGACTAGAAGGCCTTCTCAACCTAGAAGCTCTCCCCATCGATGCAGCCCTGAAACGCTTCATTACTGGGCCCTGATTTACATAAGCTTCTTTAATTTTTAAAATATCAGGATCAATATCTTTAGAGTTTTCATTCTGCATTAAATTAGCAACCGCTGATCTAATTGTCTTTTCTATAGCAACAGAGGCTTTTTCAGGCGAAAAATGCAGGTAATTAATAGCAGTACCAACATTGCATCCACGAACTGCATTTAAAACTTTCCTTACTTTATAAGGTGACTGTCTATTATATCTAAGTGTTGCTTTAGATTCCATAATTTACTTTCTATCACCAGAGTGCATTCTAAATGTTCTGGTTGGAGAAAACTCACCTAGCTTATGTCCAACCATATTTTCTGAGACAAAGACTGGTATGAATTTATTTCCATTATGAACCGCAAAAGTATGACCTACAAACTCAGGAATAATTACTGATCTTCTTGACCATGTCTTAATTACAGCCTTTTTGCCACCTTCATTATTCTTCTCAACCTTAAGCATCAATTTTTGGTCAACAAATGGTCCTTTTTTTAACGATCTTGCCATACTTATTTACGCCTTTTAATTATCATGCTATTTGATTTTTTATTCTTTTTTCTTGTCTTATATCCTTTAGTAGGTTTTCCCCAAGGCGATACAGGATGACGACCACCTGAGGTTTTTCCTTCTCCTCCACCATGAGGGTGGTCTACAGGGTTCATAACAACACCTCTAACCTTAGGCCTTCTACCCAACCATCTAGAACGGCCAGCTTTACCAGAGACTATTTGTTCAAAAGCCCTATTTCCTACTTGACCAATAGTAGCCATGCATTGATCCGAGACCAACCTAACCTCTCCCGATGGGAGCTTAAGAGTTGTATATCCATTATCGTGAGCCATCACTTGAGCATAGGCACCAGCGGTACGCACCATCTGGCCACCCTTTCCAGGAATTAATTCTACATTATGAACAAATAAACCAGTAGGTATATTTGATAATAAAAGAGCGTTACCTATCTTCAACGGTACTTTATCTCCAGAAACAATATTAGTACCAACAGAAATATCTAATGGAGACAAAATATATCTTTTTTCACCATCATCATAATGAATTAGCGATATATATGCAGACCTGTTAGGATCATACTCAATAGTAGCAACCTTACCGTTAATTCCAAATTTGTCTCTCTTGTAATCAATGATTCGATATCTTCTTTTGTGCCCACCACCTCGTCTTCTAACGGTAATTCTACCTGTATTATTCCTACCACCTTTTTTTCTTAGTGCCACAGTAAGCGATTTTTCTGGCTTATTAGTCGTAATTTCAGAAAAATCAGACCTTGATGCGAAACGACTTCCGGGTGTAACTGGTTTTAAATTTCTAACACCCATTACTGTACCTCAGCACCACTATTTAAGTAGTCTATACTACTTCCTTCATTAAGAGAAACTATAGCCTTCTTAAAACCAGATTTTCTACCTTGAGTCCTAATAGTTTTTCCATTACTCCTAGTAGTCATATTTTTTAATTTACCACTAAAATTCATTGTAGCAACTTTAGATACGGACACATTAAACTTATTTTCAACTGCAGATTTGATTTGAATTTTATTGGCACCTGAGGAAACAATAAATGCATATTTATTTTGACGTTCTTGCATAATGGCCATTTTTTCGGTTAAAATCGGTTTAATAATTATTTTTTGATACATAATACTAAGCTAATACTTTCGAAAAAGTATCAATTCCCGCCTTATCGATTAATATAATTTCAGAGTCTAATAAATCATAAACACTAACAGTCTTAACATTCTCAATGAATACATTTCTAATATTTCTAGAAGATAAAATTAAATTTTCTTGAAATGAGTCAACAAGTATGAGGGTTTTTTTATTGAGAATATTGATACTTTTCATAAAACTAATAAAATCAGCAGTTTTTTTTGAACTAATGTTTATACTATCCAAGACAACCAACTCTTTATCCTGAAACTTTTTGGTCAAAACAGACTTTCTAGCTAGTTTACTCATTTTTTTTGGTAATTTTTTACTGTAGCCATGAGGCTCGGGACCAAACACTACTCCACCGCCTTTCCACAATGGAGATCTTATTGTACCAGCTCTAGCAACACCCCTACCTTTTTGTTTCCAAGGCTTTTTACCACCACCTCTTACAGCAGACCTATTTTTTGAACTATGAGTACCTTGACGCAGGTTTGAAAGCTCTGATAAAACCGCTTGCCTGACAACAGAGGCTTTTATTTCAATATTGAAAATATTACTATTCAATTTGATTGATTCAACTACCTTACCAACACTATTTTGTACATCAATTTTCATACTTATCTCGTAATATAGACGATTCCATTGGAAGCACCTGGAACACTACCCTTCACTAACAATTGATTTTTTGATTCATTAACGCGTATCACCTCTAAACCCTCGACGCTAACAGTCTTATTTCCATATCTCCCGGGCATTTTTTTTCCTGGAAACACCCTAGATGGGTCAGACGCAGCACCAATTGAGCCAACATGCCTATGAGTATCTCCTTGACCATGAGTTTTTCTCTGCGTACTAAAAGAGTATTTTTTAATAGTTCCAGAAAAACCTCTTCCCTTTGATTTACCAGAAACAGCTACAAAATCACCTTCATTAAATAAACTCACATTGAAAATTTGGCCAAGCTTATAATCAAAATCAGGAACACTTTTGAACTCAGCTAAAACTTTTGTGGGCATAACATTGTTTTTTTTAAAATGACCCTCTAACGGCTTTGTGGTGTGCTTTTTTTTCAATTCAAGAAAACCAAGCTGAACAGCATCATAACCATCCTTTTTAACAGTTTTTATCTGCGTTACATTGCATGGCCCAACTTCAAGGACCGTAACTGGAATAGAACGCCCAGTAGCGTTAAAAACCCTAGTCATTCCAATTTTTTTTCCTATAAGACCACGCATTTTTTGTATTACACCTTTATCTCGATATCAACACCAGCAGGTAAATCAAGCTTCATAAGCGATTCAACAGTCTTAGGTGTTGAATTAATTATATCTACCATTCTCTTATGTATCTTAGTTTGAAATTGTTCTCTAGATTTTTTATCAACATGAGGCGATCTAAGGACAGTATAAATAGAGCGCTTTGTGGGCAAAGGAATGGGACCAGAAATAATTGCTCCAGTTGACTTTGCTGTCTTAACAATTTTGTCTGTAGATTTATCCAATAAGATATGATCATAAGCTCTTAAACTAATTCTTATAGATTGGTTAGCCATTACTTTATCTACTCTACAATCTCTGTTACAACACCAGCACCAACAGTATGACCACCTTCACGAATCGCAAATCTTAACTCCTTATCCATTGCGATTGATGTTATAAGCGATACTTCAAATTCTACATTATCACCAGGCATAACCATTTCAGTACCTTCAGGTAAAGTAACAACTCCAGTCACATCTGTAGTTCTAAAATAAAATTGAGGCCTATAACCATTAAAAAATGGAGTGTGACGACCACCTTCCTCTTTTTTCAAAATATAAACGCTAGCTTTAAATTTAGTATGAGGCGTAATACTACCAGGAACTGCAAGAACTTGCCCTCTACTTAAATCTTCCTTATCTATACCACGAAGTAATAAACCAGCATTATCACCAGCCTGACCCTCATCTAACAATTTACGGAACATTTCTACACCGGTAACTGTGGTTTTCTTCAAATCACCCATACCAACAATCTCCACCTCATCACCGACTTTGATAATTCCCCTCTCAATACGACCAGTACCAACAGTACCACGACCAGTAATACTAAAAACATCTTCAACCGGCATCAGAAAAGGCTTATCAATATCTCTTTCTGGCTCAGGAATGAAACTGTCACAAGCCTCCATCAATTCAACAATACACTTATTAGCAGCCTCATCATTAGAATCATTCAAAGCATTTAAAGCACTACCTTTGATAATCGGAGTATCATCACCAGGAAAATCATATTCATTAAGCAAATCACGAAGCTCCATTTCAACTAGCTCCAATAACTCAGGATCATCAACCTGATCAACTTTATTCATGAAAACAACAACACTAGGAACATTTACCTGCCTAGCAAGGAGAACATGTTCTCTAGTTTGAGGCATAGGACCATCAGCAGCAGAGACAACAAGTATACCACCGTCCATCTGAGCAGCACCAGTAATCATATTTTTAATGTAATCAGCGTGCCCAGGACAATCAACATGAGCATAGTGACGATTTTCAGTCTCGTATTCAACATGAGCTGTCTGTATAGTAATACCACGCTCTCTTTCTTCAGGAGCGTTATCAATACTATCAAAGGAACGAACCTCAGCTAAACCATGGGCACCCTGATGCATTGTAATTGCTGCAGTAAGGGTTGTTTTACCATGATCAACATGACCAATAGTACCTATGTTGACATGAGGTTTAGTTCTTTCAAATTTTGCTTTAGACATTTTTACTTTACTCCTATTTTAAAATTAACTAGCCTTGCCATGTACTTTTTCCATGATCTCAGTTTCAACTGATGCGGGAACTTGATGATAATGTGAAAACTGCATATGAAAAACTGCTCTTCCCTGAGTAATAGATCTTAAATCAGTTACATAACCAAACATATTACTAAGCGGAACATTTGCTTTGATAACCTGGGCTTCATTTCTCTGACTCATACCATCGATTTTACCCCTTCTAGAGCTAATATCTCCCATTACATCACCTAAGTATTCATCTGGAGTAACAACTTCTACTTCCATTACAGGCTCCATAAGTTTCGGACTTGCCTTCTTGCATGCATCTTGAATCGCCATAGATCCAGCTATTTTAAAAGCCATCTCTGATGAATCTACGTCATGATATGAACCAAAAATTAGCTCAATTCTAATATCTTCTATTGGATAGCCAGCAATCACTCCATTTTTAAGAGCCTCTTGCATTCCTTTATCAACTGATGGGATGTACTCTTTTGGGATAACCCCGCCAACTATTTTATTTTCAAAATGATAACCCTTACCCGGCTCATTGGGCTCAACATTAATTACGACATGACCATATTGACCTTTACCACCAGACTGACGTATAAATTTAGTTTCAACATCTTGGACAGATTTTGTAATGGACTCTCTATACGCAACAATCGGCTTACCAATATTAGCCTGGACTTTAAATTCTCTCAATAGCCTATCAACAAGTATTTCAAGATGCAATTCACCCATACCAGCAATAATAGTTTGACCAGTTTCTTCATCAGTAGAAACTTTGAAGGTAGGATCTTCTTCGCCTAATTTAGATAAGGATTTTGACAATGCATCCTGATCCGCTTTACTTACAGGCTCTACAGATACTGCCACAACAGGCTCAGGAAAATCCATAGATTCTAAAACAATCTGATTCGATTGATCGCATAGAGTATGCCCAGTTTTAACATTTTTCAAACCAACAGCAGCAACAATTTCACCAGCCTCAACTTTATCTCTATCCTCCCTTTTATTTGAATGCATCAAAAGAATTCTACTAATTCTTTCCTTCTTTCCATTGCTAGCATTGTAAACATAAGAACCAGAATCTAGCTTACCAGAGTAAACACGCATATATGTTAATTTTCCAACATAAGGGTCAGTCATAATTTTAAAAGCGAGAGCACTAAAGGGTTCATCAACGTTCGGTAGTCTTGATAATTCAGTATCTGAGTCTCTAGGCTCAGTACCTTTAACTTCTCCGATATCAACCGGTGAAGGTAAAAAATCAACTACTGCATCCAGAAGCCTTTGAACACCTTTATTTTTAAACGCAGATCCACAAAACATCGGAATAAAGGTATTATCCAAGCAACCTTTTCTCAGAGCAGACCTAAGCTCGTCTTCAGAGATATCTTCATCAGATATAAATTTTTCTAGAAGATTTTCATCATATGTTGCAGTTTCTTCTATCAGGTGCTTTCTCCATTTTTCTGATAATTCAATCATATCAGAGGGGATATCAGCTTCATCAAACCTAGAACCCATTGTAGACTCGTTATATAAAATTGCCTTCATAGTTATTAAGTCAACTATACCAGTAAACATTTCGCCAGATCCTATTGGAATGACTACCGGTAACGGGCTTGCACCAAGTCTATCTTTTACCATATCCATAACATTAAAAAAATCTGCACCTACTCGGTCCATTTTATTTACAAAAGCTATCCTTGGAACATTATACTTATCAGCTTGCCTCCAAACAGTCTCACTTTGAGGTTCAACACCGCCAACAGCACAAAAAACAGCTACAGCACTATCCAAAACCCTAAGAGATCTTTCAACTTCAACAGTAAAATCTACGTGGCCAGGGGTATCAATAATGTTTATGCGATGCTTGTTCCAGATACAGGTAGTAGCGGCAGATGTTATGGTAATACCTCTTTCTTGCTCCTGCTCCATCCAATCCATGGTCGCAGCACCATCGTGAACTTCCCCTATTCTATGAGTAACACCAGTATAATACAATATACGCTCTGTTAAAGTCGTTTTACCAGCATCGATGTGTGCCATTATACCTATGTTTCTAAAACTATTTAAATCACTACTCATTTATATAATCTCACACGTTATCATCGAAAATGGGCAAAAGCTTTATTTGCATCAGCCATCCTATGAGTATCCTCTTTTTTCTTAATAGCATTACCATCACCATTTGCAGCCGCAATAAATTCACTAGCCAACTTTTCTGACATCGGCTTCCCAGAAGAATTTTTTGATGCATTGATAATCCATAAAGAAGCTAAATAGAACGCCCTTTTCTTAGGCACCTCAATAGGTACTTGATAAGTAGCACCACCTATTCTCCTGGACTTGACTTCAACCGAAGGAGAAGTATTTTCAATACCTTTCTTAAATATTTTTATGCCATCGGTTTTAGTTTTTTTATGAACCAGCTCCATCGCGCTGTAAAATATTTTTTCCGCAACGCCTTTTTTACCGCTCTCCATTATATAATTGATAAACTTTGCTACAGATAAGTCGTTGTACTTAGTATCTGGCAATATTGTTCTTTTCTCTGGCCTTCTTCTTCTCATATTAGACTTTCAACCTAAGAAGCTTTCGGTTTCTTTGCACCATATCTACTCCTACTAGTTTTCCTATCATCAACTCCAGCAGTATCTAGCGTACCCCTTACGATATGATAACGAACACCAGGTAGATCCTTGACTCGACCACCCTCAATTAATACTATGGAGTGCTCTTGTAAATTATGACCTTCACCAGGAATATATGCTGTAACCTCGGTAGAATTTGTTAGTCTAACCCTAGCAACTTTTCTTAAAGCTGAATTAGGCTTCTTTGGTGTAGTGGTATAAACTCTAGTACATACTCCTCTCTTTTGCGGATTGCTCATTAAGGCAGGAGTAGATGTCTTTTTCAGAATCCTCTTTCTACCTTTTCTAACTAATTGATTTATAGTAGGCATAAATATTTTCCCATAGCCTCGTAATTTAAAATATATATTAAATACATATCAATGATTTTAAAAAATAATTAAGCAACAGCATCATCTGCGCTGTCCAACGATCCCTCTTCTTTATCGACGCCGACAAGTATGTCAGAAATAGTTGGTGTACCAGTGCCGGCTGGAATCAACCTACCTACTGCGACATTTTCCTTAAGACCATAGAGATAATCAGTTTTTCCTGCTGTAGCAGCATCTGTTAAGACACGAGTAGTTTCTTGAAATGATGCAGCGCTGATAAAGCTTTCAGTATTGAGAGAAGCTCTGGTAATACCCATTAAGATTGGTTCGAATGTTGCAGGAATTGTTTTTCTATATTTCGCAGTTTCTTTTCCTTCTGCTTTAACTTCCTTATTTATCTCGCTTAATTCAGATTTTTCTATCATCATATTTTCATCAAGACCTGAGTCTCCAGGCACGGTAACCACAACCATTTTAGCAAGTCTTTCATTTTCAATAAGAAAATCATTTTTGCTAACTCTATCTTCTTGCAAAAACCTCGAGTCACCAACTTCTTTCACACTTACTTTTTGCATCATTTGATTAACAATGATTTCAATATGCTTATCATTAATTTTTACACCTTGCAAACGGTATACCTCTTGAATTTCATTAACCAAATATTCTCTAACAGCAGACGGACCAAGGACTCTTAGAATATCATCCGGTGATATTGCACCCTCGCAAAGCGAAGCACCAGCTGTAATAAAATCACCTTCGTGCACGATAACGTGTTTACCATATGGTATGGAATATTTTCTTTCATCACCATCTTTCCCAATTACATGAATCTTCCTAATCCCCCTTCTAGTCTCACCAAATTTGACAGTTCCATTTATTTCTGTCATAACGGCAGGATTTGTTGGCTTTCTCGATTCAAATAACTCTGCAACTCGTGGAAGACCACCAGTAATATCCCTAGACTTACCGACATCCTTTGGTATTTTGACAAGAGTTTGCCCCCTATTGACTTCCTCTTTGTCATTAACTACTAAAGTAGCTTTTACAGGTAATATTGTACTTCCAGCTACGATCTCACCCTTTTTATCAACAATTTCAAGATGAGGACTAAGCTTTCTATCTCTAGATTCAATAACAACAATTTGTTTTTTACCAGTTTCTACAGATTCAACGGAGAAAGTTTCCCCCTCAACGAAATCTTTTAGTTTTACAATACCCGTTTCTCTAGCAAGAATTATGTCGGTATACGGATCCCATTGAAATAGCGTAGTTTTTGCTTTGACTTTCTCACCTTGCTCTACAAGCATTGTAGCACCGTAAGGAACATTAAAAACAGTATCCGATGAATCACCTTGTTGAGTAATTGTTAACTTAGCATGCCTCACCATGCATCTACGGACTTCCATACCAACTTCATCTTTAGTAACTGCAAAATCATAATTATCGGAGAATTCAACAACACCAGCACGTTTATTTTTCATCTCAGACTGCTCAATAACTCTACTTGCAGTACCCCCAATGTGAAATGTTCGCAAAGTAAGCTGCGTACCAGGCTCACCAATGCTTTGAGCAGCTCTAATACCTACCGATGTTCCAATATCTACTAATTTATGCAAGGATAAATCCCAACCATAACATTTAGCACATATTCCTCTCTTAGTGTCGCAAGTTAAAACAGACCTAATATGGACACTCTCTATACCACTATCTGCAATTAATTCAGCTTCTTTTTCCGATATTACAGAACCTGATTTTACAACGACTTCACCTCTATCGATAAAATCATCTAAAATAGTCCTACCCAGTATTCTATCAGCAAGTGGCTCTATAATTTCTTCACCCTCTTTCAAGTCGGAAATCAAGATACCATTTATCGTACCACAGTCGTGCTCATAAACAACAACATCTTGAGCAACATCTACCAGTCTTCGGGTTAAATAACCAGCAT
Organism: bacterium; assembly: GCA_038127595.1. Classification (GTDB taxonomy): domain Bacteria; phylum Fidelibacterota; class Marinisomatia; order Marinisomatales; family UBA1611; genus TMED80. The sequence continues at coordinate 40,147 of JAYPIC010000011.1, forward strand.
CAGCAGTTTTTAATGCTGTATCAGCCAAGCCTTTTCTTGCACCATGCGTAGATATGAAATATTCAAAAACAGACAGCCCTTCTTTAAAATTTGAGGTAATTGGCGACTCAATAATTTCACCAACGCCACCTTTCATAGATTTTTGAGGCTTAGCCATAAGTCCACGCATACCTGCTAACTGCTTTATCTGATCTTTACTACCTCTGGCGCCTGAATCAGTCATCATAGATAGGGCATTGAAACCGTTATTATCTTTCCTTAGCTCATTCTCCATTACTTGAGCAATGTGATTTGTAGTATGTGTCCAAACATCAATTACTTTATTGTATCTCTCACCTTCAGTTAAAACATGTCTGTCAAATTTACTCTTTATATCACCTACCTTATCAAAAGCACTTGAAAGAATGCTATTTTTTTCCTGAGGAATCAACACATCACTTACAGATATTGACAAACCACTGGATGTTGCCATTTTAAACCCTAAATCCTTAAGGGCATCTAGAAAAATTACAGTTTTGTAATTTCCAACAACCAAATAACATTGATTCACTATACTAGTTAGCAGTTTCTTATCAATCAAACCATCAACATAATCCATCTCTGCGGGTAGTATTGAATTGAAAATTGCCCTGCCTACGGTAGTATCCTTAATCCAGCTATCTTTATGTTTCAAGTTTATCTTTGCATGAAGACCAACTACCCTATTTTCATAGGCTATAACAACTTCATCAATGGAGCCAAAAATTTTACCTTCGCCCAAATCGCTATTTTTAACTTTCGTTAAATAATAAGCTCCAAGAATCATGTCTTGCGATGGCACAGCGATTGGCTGACCATTAGCTGGGTGTAAAATATTATGACTAGCCAACATTAACATCCTAGCTTCCATTTGAGCTTCCAATGATAAAGGCACATGAACAGCCATTTGATCTCCATCAAAGTCAGCATTAAAGGCAGAACAAACTAGTGGGTGCAGCTGTATAGCTTTGCCCTCTACCAAAACTGGCTGAAAAGCTTGTATACCAAGCCTATGAAGTGTTGGAGCCCGATTTAGCATAACAGGGTGATCCTTAACAACATACTCAAGAACCTTATAAACAACCGGCTCAGTGTTTTCAATCATTAATTTTGCACTCCTCGGCGTCTGAGTATAACCTCTGGTCATTAATTCACGAATCATGTGAGGCTTAAAAAGCTCCAAAGCCATATTTTTTGGTAATCCACACTCTTGTAATTTTAATTGAGGACCAACTACGATAACGGACCTTCCAGAATAGTCAACTCTTTTACCCAATAAATTCTGCCTGAAGCGACCAGTCTTTCCTCTTAGCATATCGGAGAGGGATTTTAAAGGCCTACGAGAACCACTTCTAATAGCGGTTTTCCTACGACTATTATCAAACAATGCATCAACAGACTCCTGCAACATTCTCTTTTCATTTCTTAGGATAACATCCGGCGCTTTAATTTCCATTAACTGCTTAAGTCTATTATTTCTAATAATTATCCTTCTGTACAGATCATTTAGATCGCTAGCAGCAAACCTGCCACCCTCTAATGGAACTAGAGGCCTAAGCTCTGGTGGAATAACAGGCAAAATTGATACTATCATCCACTCGGGCTTGTTCAAACGTTTTTTTGTGGGATCTGGAACAAAAGAATAAGCGACCTTTAGCCTCTTTAAAGCATCAGTTCTTTTTTGTTTGGATTTTGATGTTTTGACTACATCTTCAAGCTCTTTTTTAAGCTCCATTATATTGATACGAGATAACATCTCCTTTATCGCCTCACCGCCCATGGCAGCATAAAAATAATCTTCATTATCTCTGCGCTCATCATCTACAGCTGAAAAACCGTATTTTTCTTCTAATTCTATATATTCATCTTCCTCAATTAAATCGAAAGGCTTTAAACCACTATCAGATGGTTCTAAAACCATATACATTTCATAGTATATAACCCTCTCAAGCTCTTTAGTACTTCTACCAGCAAGATAACTCAACTTGCTTGGTATGGACCTTAGGTACCAAATATGAACAATTGGAACAGCTAAGGTAATATGACCCATTCTTTCTCTTCTAACTTTTTTTCTAGTAACCTCCACGCCACAGCGATCACAAATAATACCTCTATATCTTATACCTTTGTATTTACCGCAGTGACATTCATAATCTTTTACAGGTCCAAATATTTTTTCACAAAAAAGACCATCCTTTTCTGGTTTGTAAGATCTATAATTTATTGTTTCGGGCTTCAAAATTTCACCATACGATTTCGCAATAATCGACTCTGGAGACGCAAGACCTATAGTAATGGAATTGTAAGATTTGGAAGTATCTAAGTTATTTGATTGTATGTATGTCAATTTATTTCCTCTTAGTTGTCTAGTTCGACGTCAATGCAAAGACCCTGAAGCTCTTTAATCATGACATTAAATGATTCCGGTGCTGAGAAGTCAGGCATCTGCTCACCCCTAACGATTGAGTTGTAAACTTTTGACCTACCCTCGACATCATCTGATTTGACTGTTAAAA
>JAYPIC010000012.1:0-41026 GCA_038127595.1 bacterium
TTTTTTATTAACATTTCTTTTGCAGATCTAAGCTCCTCACTACTCACAGTTAGCAATGTTTCAGGAAATTCTCTTTCATTTAACCCCTCGATACATTTATGATACATATAAATTGCTGAAAATTCTTTGGGGAATAAATTTATATGAAATTGAAAAAGAACAAATCTCAGTAATCTTGGCTTTCTTACTCTAGATACAATTTTGGACAAACCCATAGTAACTAAATAAGATCGTAGAGAGCCATGCAAATCATATATTTTATCATATTTTGCACTTATGATATCCTTATTTAACGTTAATAAATTTTTCCATTTAGATTTTGAATCAAGCTTTATCACTTTATCAATAGATGGTTGAAGCTCTAACAATGGAGAAAATTTTTCTAAAGTTAAAAAGTGTATCTTAGCATTCGGGTATAATTTCCTTATAGTCTTTAAGGGTGAAGTTGCAAGGACAATATCGCCTATAGAGCTAAATCTAATAATAAGGATTTTATTAAAGTTTTTCATTTTACTTTAACCTACTTACATTGAATTCAACTAGTTTAATTAATGAATTTTTAGTTTCTGAATCATCATAGCCATCTATTGCAGCAACTGCTTTATCTGAAAATTCTTGTAGCTTATTTTTAGAATAATCAAAACCTCCAAGCTCTGAAATCAAGTCATTAATTTCTCTTAAATTACTACTTGATTTTTTCTTTGACCCGACCAAAGTCTTAAGTTTCTTTTTTTCAGATCTTGTGGCATTTTCTAAACAAAAAATCAAAGGAAGAGTAATCATATTCTTTTTTACATCACCACCTGAATCCTTACCGGTTTCATTTTCCGATCCAAGAAAATCAAAAAGGTCATCTTTTATTTGAAATGCCATGCCAAGATTATTTCCATACTCAAAAGTAGATTTTCTATCACTTTTATCATTTGTTGTCGTTATTGCGCCTAGCTCACAACTAGCTGCAATAAGAGATGCAGTTTTCTGGTTTATCATATCATAATAGACCTCTTTGGGCATATTCCTGGTCAAACTTTTTTCGATTTGCATAATTTCACCTGCACTGAGTTTTTCCGCTGTTTGAGATATTAAATCAAGAGCATCGAAATTTTTAAGATTTACCATATTTATTAATGCTTTACTAAGTATGAAATCACCCATCAATACAGAAATTTTATTTTTCCAAACTTGTTTTATTGACGGTTTGCCTCTCCTCATTTTAGCATCATCAACAATATCATCATGAATCAAGGTTGCAACGTGCAAAAGTTCCATCATGGCAGCTGCTTTATAAGAATATTTTGAAGGGGTATCACATAGCCTTGCACAGAGCAGAGTAAGTATTGGCCTGATTCTTTTACCTCTATTTTTGACTAAAAAACCTGAAATTGAGTTTATCAACTTAACATCTGAATTAAGAGCTTGTTTAAACTCAGTTTCAAAGTACCTCAGATCTTCCTTAATAGGAGCTTTAATTGTTTCTAATTCATTCATTTATAGCCTTGAACTTACCTACTATTCACCACCAAAACCTTTACCGCGATTCACAATCCAAGAAACACCGATACTTAACTCATAAAGTATGATCAAAGGGAATGCCATCACTAGCATACTAACAGGATCAGGAGGCGTAATGAATGAGGATAATATAAAAATTATAACAATAGCGTGCCTTCTGTAATGCCTCATAAATGCAGGAGTTAATAAGCCTATAGTCGATAATAAGAAAGATACTACCGGAAGCTGAAAAACAATACCACAACCCAATAGTAACCAGGTTATAAAACTAAAATAGTGATTTATAGAAAAATTATTTAAAACAGTCTCCCCAGATAAACTGGCAAAAAAGTTTAGGCAATATGGAATCAGAATGGTATAGCTAAAAATTATTCCAAGTAAAAATGAAATGAATGAGAAAAACACTAAAGGCAAAACAAATCCTTTTTCATTAGCATATAGACCAGGAGAAATAAATTTCCATATTTGAAATGTAATCACAGGTATTGCAAGAACCACACCTCCAATAAGAGCGATACTCCATTTAATAATGAACATTCCTTGTACAGATAAAACTTGTAAGTTGATAGGATTGTCACTGTTTGTATTGTCTAAAGGTTCTAGGAGAAGTTCTAAAAAAAAGTCAATAAAGAAAAATGTTAGTATGCCTCCAAAAATTATTGATGAAAGTATCTTAATAATTCTCCACCTAAGCTCCTCAAGATGATCGATAAAGCTCATAGATTTATTTCCAGAACTCATTTTACTTCTTTATCAAAATTTAACAAGAGTTTTCTGACTACTGAGTTTGGAGGATTTTCTATAGAATCAATTGAACTGGTAATATTTTTGAACAATCTGCGTCTATTCAAATCCCAAAAAATGCCCTCTAATTTTTCAGTTACAAGTGCCTTAATTCTATTTTTATACCGACTCAATCTTCTTTTTTCTAGTAGGCCATTTTCTTCAAAAAGTTGAATGTTCCTTAAAATTTTATCAAAAATTTGTTTTACTCCATCTCCTGTTGTAGCAACTGAGCTCATCACATTGGGAATGTAACCATCCTCTGTACTAACAGCGTGTAAAATATCAACCAATGTTCGTTCTATTCGCTTTGAACCAGGCCTGTCTGATTTATTGATGACGAATAGATCTGCAATCTCAATAATTCCAGCTTTCATTAGTTGCACCTCATCTCCAGACTCAGGCACTAAAACTACAATAGTAAAATCAGCTGCATTTACAATGTCATGTTCAGCTTGACCAACACCTACTGTTTCAAAGATTATGATATCTTTACCACTAGCTGCTAGTATATCTCCTACCTCCTGCGCTTTTCTAGATAAACCACCCAAATCACCTCTATTCCCCATACTTCTTATGTAAACATTATTATTTTCAGAATATTTACTCATGCGCACTCTATCACCTAGAAGTGCTCCACCACTAAATGGACTACTAGGGTCAATGGCCACAACTCCAACAGATTTGTTATAGTTTATAAAATAAGATATTAATTTATCAACCAATGTGCTTTTCCCAGCTCCAGGTGGCCCTGTTACACCAATACGCACAGGTTCATTTGAATACTTGTAAATCTTATCATAAAATTTGGCTACTTGGGAATCATTATTCTCTACCATTGATATAGCTCTAGAGATTGCTACATGCTTATTAATAAATATATCTTTGTAATTAAACTTTTTCATCTAAAAATAATATACGCCATTATTTATACTAAAATAATCATCTTTGTTCATTAAAATTTATTAGAAATCGTTCATTGACTACAAAAACCATTGTATACTAATTTTAGCGTCTTTAAATAAAAGGAAAAAACATAATGGATAGACATCCTCAACAAATAAAAAGAGAGCGTCAAGACGTGAAGAGAAGAGCTAGAAATGTTTCTAGCATGTCTAGGTTGCGTACACAAATTAAGAGAGTTTTAGAATCTACTGACAAGGAGAAAGCTCAAGCAGAATACTCCGTAGCAGTAAGCTACATTGACAAGGCTGCTAGCCGAGGTCTTATTCACAAAAATACAGCTGGTAGAAGAAAGTCTAAAATTACTCGTCATTTAAATTCATTAAGCTAAACTAATCTAGTTGTCTGATGGTGAATAGTTAGGAGCTTCTTTTACAATTCTAACTTCGTGGGGATGACTTTCTCTTACTCCCGCTGACGTTATTTCAATAAACTCTGACTTTCTACCAAATTCATCGATATTTTTACACCCACAATAGCCCATTGATGCCTTTATACCGCCAGTAAGCTGGTGAATTGTATTTTTTACTGGGCCTCTGAATGGGACCATCCCTTCAATACCCTCTGGGACAAGCTTTTTATTATCCGTGTCCTCCTGAAAATAGCGATCTCCACTACCTTCTTCCATAGCACCCATTGATCCCATACCTCTGAATGTTTTGTACTGCCTTCCCTCATAAAGTATTGTCTCGCCTGGACTTTCATCCATTCCTGCAAGAACGCTTCCAAGCATAATAGTATCTGCTCCTGCTGCAAGAGCTTTTGCAATATCGCCACTATATCTAAGGCCTCCGTCGGCAATTACAGGGATATTTTTCTTTTTTGCAATGTTAACTGCGTCCATTATTGCTGTCAATTGAGGAACACCAACGCCAGCAACTATTCTTGTGGTGCAACTAGCTCCTGCACCAATACCAACCTTGACGCAGTCTGCCCCGGCGTCTATGAGCGCCTCAGCTCCGTAACCAGTAGCAACGTTACCGGCAATTATGGATAAATTTGAATTTTGAGCTTTCAGCTGCGAAATGGTATCTAAAACTCCTCTAGAGTGTCCATGAGCTGTATCAACAACGATCGTATCTACATCTACGCCGATAAGTTCTTTTACCCTTTCTTCCGTATCACCTGATACACCCACTGCTGCAGCTACCCTCAATCGGCCATTTCTATCTTTACAAGCATTGGGGTACTGTTGTTTCTTTTTTATATCTTTTACAGTTATTAGTCCTGCGAGATCTCCCTTTTCATTGACAACAAGAAGCTTTTCTATTCTATGTTCATGCAATAACTTCTCAGCATCCTCTAATGAAGTTTCTAATGGAACAGTAATTAAATTTTCTGATGTCATGCAGGCCGATACTTCCAAATTACCATCGACTTGAAATCGTATGTCTCTATTTGTAATAATGCCTACAAGCTTATCATTATTAACAACAGGTAACCCACTTATTCTGAACTCAGACATTATATTTCTGGCCTCTTTTATGTTTTGACTTGGTCCAACAGTAACAGGTTTAAGAATCATTCCACTTTCAGATCTTTTCACCTTATCAACCATATATTTCTGGGATTCAATAGAACAATTTTTATGAATGACACCAATACCTCCTTCTCTGGCCATAGCAATAGCCATATCTTCTTCAGTTACAGTGTCCATCGCAGCGCTCATTATGGGTATATTTAAATTAATTTCATTTGTTAATCTCGTAGTTAAGACTGTTTCCTTTGGTAATATTTTAGATTTTTGCGGTACCAAAAGGACATCATCAAACGTATACCCTTTTCTAAATTTTATTTTACTTTCCATTTAACACTCCAAATAATTTTTATCTTTTAATTTTTTAAAAATTTTACGATATATAATAATATTTTTAAGCTTATTTATTTCAGTGTTTAACTCCCTATCTCCGTCGTTATAAAGTACAACATCTTTGATTTCTTTAAGCAGCATCCCAGTGCCATATGCGGGTTTTAAACCTTTGCTATTTAATTTAAATGCTGCGCCAGCAATTAAAAGTTCTATGGCTAAGATGGTAAACACATTTTCTTGAATTTTTAATAATTTTAATCCAGACCATGGCGCCATACTAACCAAATCCTCTTGACCGCCTGATGTTGGTATCGAATCAACGCTTGCTGGATGGGCTAAAGTTTTATTTTCAGATACTAATGCACTTGCTGTTACATGAGCGAGCATATACCCAGATTCTAATCCAGGGTTTTTTGCTAAGAAAGGATTAAACCTTCCTTCTGCACCTTTCATAAAATAATGTATTCTACGTTCAGATATGGCGCCTATCTCTGCAACAGCTATGGCCATATGATCCAGTGTGATAGCTATATGCTCAGCATGAAAATGACCTGAAAATCCAACTTTACTTTTACCAAGGATTACTGGGTTATCACTAACACTATTTATTTCAGCATTTATGATCTCAGATGATTGCCTAACAGCATCCCTGCATGCACCATGAATATGAGGAATACACCTAAAACTATAAGGATCTTGAACTACATCACAATCTTTATGGGAATTTACAATTTCACTACCTTCTGTCATTGCCCATATGTTTTTTGCGGATACAATTTGCCCTTTGTGCTTTTTTAATTTGTGAATGATAGGTTTAAATGTATCTCTGCTCGACAAACTAGACTCAACAGATAAGGATCCAATAGCATCGGCTGCATCTAATAGTTGTAGTGAATTCGACAATGATTTTATGGCTAATGCAGTTGAATATTGTGTACCATTAACTAAGCTGATACCATCTTTTTGGCGAAGCTTTAGAGGCTTAATCTTTAATTTATTAAGAACATTTTTTGAGGTTACTACCTTTTTACCACGAATTATTTTTCCTTCCCCAATTAATGAGCTAGCGATATGTGCCAACTGAGCAAGATCGCCGCTAGCTCCAACTGAACCTTTTTCAGGAACTGCAGGTAAAACTTCATTATTGATAAACTTAACTAACTGATTTACAGTGTCTGGATGTACTCCGCTATATCCATGAGAGTAGTTTAATACTTTTAAAGCCATAATTATTCTTACAATTCCAGCATCTAGGTATTTTCCAACGCCGGCTGAATGACTACGAACAAGATTAAGTTGCAGTTTAGACTGATCTTGCTTTTCTATTTTTATTTGACTTAACCTGCCAAAGCCAGTATTGACACCATAGATAGTCTTACCTGACGAGAGATTTTCAAGCAAGTTAGAATAAGAGTTTTTAATATCCTTTTTAGCATTACTATCAATTGTAACTTTTACATTTCCATCTAAAAAAGGTAAAAAATCTTTGTAAGAATATGTTTTATTTGAAATACGAAGGGTCGCCATTGATTAATTTAGAGCGAAGTACCTATCTTTTACAACGGATTAACCTTTGGTATATATCATTGAATAGAGTGATATTCTTTAAAGATCTGCGGGTCTGTTGGAATACTATTTAGAATTACATCTCCATACCTTTTTGTAACAATTCGATTATCTAAGCTAATAAAAATACCCGAGTCAAATGTAGTTCTGATTAATCTTCCAAATCCTTGCCGAAACCTTATTGCACATTCTGGAATTGTATAGTTCATGAAACTATTGATCCCATTTACATCTAAATAATTGGAATAGGACTTAATGAGAGGGTCAGATGGAACATCAAAAGGTAATTTAACCACAATTAGAATTTCTAAAAGCTCACCTGGGAGGTCTACCCCCTCCCAAAAACTATTTGTACCAAAAAGAAGAGCATTTTCATTTGAATGCATACCTTTAATTATTGATGGCTTTGATGCTCCTCTAGATTGGGCAAAGAGTGGTATTTTTTTTCCGCCTAACCTTTCTTTTATTTTTTTTGATACATTTTCTAACATTCTTACAGACGTAAATAAAACCATTGTCCTCTTGTTAAATGTTTTATGCACATGGTAAATCAAATCCGAAAGTTCATTAATATCACTGGTTATATCTTTAGAACCACCATATTGAAAGTATTTAACCTGATCCTGATATGAAAAAGGACTTACATAGTCTCGCGTGATAATATTGTCATTTTCTGTTAGACCATTTCTTTGAAGAAAATAACCAAAAGATTCTTCAACTTTAATTGTTGCTGATGTTAAAATAATATTAGAATTTTTCTCGTAGAGATTATTTCTTAGTTCCTCCGAAATATCAATTTTTGATGCATGCAATGAAACCTGTAGTTGATTTTCAATATCTTTGTTTCCACTAAAAAAGCCCTCCTTCCAATACACCCATTCATTATTTTGATTTTGAGTCAATAAACTGATTGATTCATTCAAAATATTAAGATTTTCTAGTCCTTTATCTAAAATGCTATGCAGATATAGATATTTGGATCGATTTGCATCAATTTTTAAAATGAAATTTTTAAGATTAATAAAACAAACCAATAAAGATTGTGAATTATTTGAAAAACTAGATAATGATTTACTTAATGATGAATACTCTTTTGAAATAGATTGAATTATAGGCCTCTCTTGGTAAGCTTTACTTATATCAAATTGACCTTCACTATTTTTTGAAAGATCTTCCATAAAAAGCTCGAATGATATCTTAACTTTATCAATGTCGTTAATTAATTTTTCTTTTAACAACTTTAAGGAGGTTTCTCCCTCTTCAATTGATAGTAAGATATTATTCCACCTTCTAGATCTTGGGTTGCTAGGATTAATAGACCTTAGTAAAGACATTACTCCATTGTAATCTAAATTTATCTTAAACTGATCATATCCTCCTTTTACAAGATTGTGTACCTCATCGATAATAACTGTATCATGCTCAGGCAAAATTCCACTTACTTTTGCATCCGTAAGCAAAAGGGAATGATTTGCCACCAAAATGTCAGCCTCATATAAAGATTTTCTTAATGGCCCATAGTAACACCCGTTGTTTCGACCACAGATATCTCCAGTGCAAAATCCTGTATCACTACAAATTAGTGAGGCTATCCATGCTCTTCTTGAATTAAAAAAACCATTGCACTCCGATAAATCCCCTGACTTTGTTTGTTGAAGCCAAAATACTATTGGTAGAATAACTTCAACATCAGAGGACTTTATGTTATTTCTGTCACTCAAAAACCAATCAAATCTTGTTCTACATAAATAATTTTTTCTACCTTTAATTAATACTGCCTTTAAAGAGGTATTTAAAGCCTCAGTTAACTTTGGTAAATCTTTGTAAAATAACTGATCTTGCAAATGTTTTGTATTGCAAGCTATAACAACGGGGCCCCTTGAATCAGTTTCATACTTTCGTTTAATAGCAGAAAATAAATATCCCATGGATTTACCTAGACCTGTTCCAGCTTCGAGCACTCCAGATTTATTACTACTTAAAATATCATCGCAAGTATTAGCATACTCAACTTGATTCGCTCTATCTTCAAACCAGTTGTATTTATTGGATAAAACTCCGTCTAATCCAAAAACATCCGATGCAGTTAAATTTTTTATATCTTCATCACCATGAAATTCGTAATTAGGCTCAACATATTCTCTACTTTTTAGCCTTTTTTTAATCGGATCTTTTAAATCTCCAGACTTTATTAGCAGGTTTGCTGTATCTACGTATAATTTTTTATTTGGTATTTCATACTTATCTATTATAGATAAAACCTTTGAAATTTCTTCAAGGTTATAGCACATTAACTCATCTAAAAGATGTAAAAAAATGATGCCGCAATTTTCTGTGTCCTTCTCAGCTCTGTGGCTTCCAGAAGCATCTAATCCATAAAATTCAGATAAAGCAGATAAGTTAAAAACAGGGTGATCGAATAAAACTGACCTTGCTAATTGGAGAGTATCATATAAAGGATTACTTGGAATATCTAAATTATATCTTTTACAAAGACTTTCAATAAAACTCCAATCAAATTTGACATTATGCGCTACAACAGGATGGCTGCCAATAATCTTCATTAGGTCATTAATTATTTCACTCTCTTTTGGGGATTGGCTAACCATTGAGTTAGAGATACCTGTAATACCTGTAATAAAGGATGGAATGTTTTTCCCGGGATTAACTAATGTAGAAAACGTCTTTTTAGGCTCGCCATCTTTGAAAAGAATTGCAGCAACTTCAATTATTTTATCATGATTTGGATCAAGGCCTGTTGTCTCAAAATCTATTGCAACATATGATGAAAGATTTAATTCTTTTAGGAGTCTTTTTTTCTTCAACTTTAGCTAAATAATGTTTTTAAGTAAAACAACGGGTTAGATAATTCCGTTTTTGGAACATCATTTGCGAGCATGCCTGATATTACGTTTCTAACTTTATCATTTCGGCTTGCTCTATCTATGACAAAATTTAGTAATATTTTATGATTGGCTAATTTTAATAGAAGGGTACTTGTATCAAGTTCACTTCCTAAATAACCCCACAGTTTTTTATCATAAATAGAAAGATCTTTTTTTGAAAAATCATTATTTGCTTTCAAAGAAAAAATAACTTTAGCCGCAATTTTTCCTGATTCCAATGCATTACCTATACCCTCACCCGTAAACGGATCAACTAGACCAGCAGCATCACCAAGAAGCATATACCCATCACCATGGTTATTCCTTCTAATATTACCGAACGGTAAGTTCCAACCTTTTGGTTTTTCTAGTGGTCTAGAGTTTTCAAATCGTTTTTTAAAATTATTAGAGCTGATTACTTGATTCAAAATTTCATGAAGCTTTTTACTTTTCTTTTTCACCTTACTTTTTAACAAGCCTACACCAATGTTAGCGGTCCCACCTCCAGCAGGAAATATCCAAAAATATCCAGGTATCGTTTCATTTACATAATGAAGTTCTATTTGATCTGTCAGTTCATCAATATTTTCATAATAGCACCTAATACCGACAGCAGTGAAATTATTATCTGCGTTATATGAGCCTGTTTTTCTTGCAACGATGGAATAAGGGCCATCTGCTCCAAGAATAACATTGCCATAATATTTCTTGGTCTCACCATTTGAAAATTTACCCTCTACCCCAACAACTTTTTCATTATTGAATATTAAATCAGTAACATGAAAATCACTTTTCACATCTGATCCTTTACTTGCAGCCGAAAATAAATAATTATCAAACGATTTTCTTGGAATGACATAACCATGTGAAATATGCCTTTTGTTTAAACTTTTATTTAAATGCAATTCACATTCAGAGTGATTGGGGTTGCCAAAAATTATTCTATTTATTATTGCACCATCAAGCTCGTTCAGACCATCTAGCAATCCCATTTCATCAAGTAGCTTAACACTCTTTCCAGATAGAGCATCCCCACATACTTTATCCCTTGGGAAACTAGACTTATCTAAAAGGAGAGTCTTTAAACCTAGCTTATTACAATGAAATGCTGCGCTTGAGCCTGCTGGGCCTGCACCAACGATAATTGCATCATACATCGTCACTTATTTCTTCAAGATGAACGCCAAATGATGGATATACAATACCGAACTTTAAATAATTAATTGTGCGTACGATAAAAAATAAAGTTAATAAATAAATAAAAAACCATGGCGCTCGAATACATGCAAACATCGCGAAAGTAAATAAAGGAAAAAACTGAAGTCTTTTTACATGCCTGACATGATTTGGCCAAACATACATAACTAATGGAAAAAAAATAGAAACAATACTTACAGTACTAATGATAGGGTCGTCAAAAACATATCCTAAATAAAAAGAAGTAAAAATTAGAATTATGGAAGATCCCATGTAAATAGGAGTATTTTCCCAACTATCTACAAGCCAATCATCGTTTTCAACATCATATGATATTTTATATTCATAAAAAAGTATTGCGGCAAGAATAAATGAAAAATAAGGTACGTATCCAGACAAACTAATATCTGCAGAGCCAATGCGTATAGTACCAATGATAAAAAAAGAAAAGTAATATCCTGAATTAAATATTATATCAACATAGCTTAATCGATTTTTTTCTTGTTTGAGCAAATTAGCACGGACTAAAACATAAAAAAGTACAGTGCTTATTATTAATTTAATTGCACCCTCGTAAAAACCATTCCAATCCCAGTAACTGTAGCGATCTATTTGACCTAGTAAATATACATAGCCCGCAATGGTTAAAGACCAAACAGCAAAGAGACATGTTAAATGATTCGAAATTAAAAAATTATAGTATAAATCAATCTTTTCATTCAATGACTTATAGTTGTTTGATGTTTTGGGAATTAGTCTGGATATTAACATTGGTCTCTAAAATTTGGATGAAGTAAAAATTAAAAACCAGCCATTTTTTGGAGCGATTGATCAAATAGAAGATCAAAGACCTCATTTATAATTATTAGACCAACAATTAAAGATGATATAATTAAACATACTTTTATAACGCTTTGGTAGAAATTCTTTTCATACTTCGTTTCTTTAACACCAATTAATAGTTCATCCAAAAATACCGGTATTGACCATTTCTTTAATATAAATAATGCAGTCAATGCTCCTCCAATTGGCAGCATATATTTAGATGAAAGTTCATCTAAAAAGTCAAAAAATGAAATCTTCATAAAATTTGTAATGTTAAAATCACCAAGAGAAAGAGAACAAAAAACACCGACTAAGGAAATTACCCCTCCAAAAAGGAGCGTAGCTTTATTTCTAGACCATCCTTTTTCATCAACGAAAAATGCTGTAATCACTTCTAAAATAGATATAGCGGATGTAAGAGCCGCCATAAAAAGAATAAAGAAAAATAAGGCACCCCAAATTACCCCTCCACCAATCTGCGGGAAAATTGTAGGTAACACCACAAAAATCAAACCTGCTCCAGCACTAGGGTCAGCGCCCATTGCAAAAACTATAGTAAAAATAGCGGTGCCAGCTAGCATTGCTATGAAGGTATCTAGTAGGATTACCCAGATAGCAGAACTGAACAGATTTTGCTTCTTATCAAGGTAACTTCCATAGGTTATCATCGTACCCATACCCAAGCTCAATGTAAAAAAGGCATGACCTAAAGCCATAACAATACTAGATGGGTTTAGATCTGAAAATTTAGGTTTAAATAAAAACTCTAGCCCTTTTTTTCCTCCTTCAAGGCTCAAACCTTTAAAAACCAGAAGACCCAGTATGACGAGAATTAAAGGCATCATAATCTTTGCTCCACTTTCAATTCCAGATTTTACGCCTTTAACGATTATACCAATACAAAAAGACATGAATATTAGCTGCCATAGAATAGGCTGAAAACTACTGCCAATAAATTCACTAAATACTTTACCTGATGTATCTGGTTGGCCAGAAAGAGCGTCAAAACCACCAGATAATGCCAAAATAGTATACTTTAAGGTCCAACCACCAACAACGCCGTAAAAAGAGAGAATTACAAATGCAGAAGCAACACCCAAAAATCCAACCCACTTCCATTTTGAAAGACCAGAGAGCCTATTAAAAGCACCCACAGGGCTTAATTGAGTGTTTCTACCAATAGCAAGCTCACCCAAAAGAATCGGTAGCCCGACAATTAATATGCATATCAAATAAACCACAGTGAAGGCGGCACCACCATTTTGGCCGGCCATATGAGGATATTTCCAAATATTTCCTAGCCCGACAGCAGAACCTGATGCAGCTAAAATAAAACCCAGTCTAGAACCCCATTGCTCTCTATTATTCATTGGATTCTCCTTTTGTATCCTCAATTGCTGTGTTCATTACTTGGTCAAATGGACTAAGATGCGCATCAACCATAGCATCAATCATGCTGTAGAAATATATGAATATTACCCACCAAGCATACTTATTTCTTTTCTCTAAATACCTGTTTTTAGGAAGCGGCTTATAAGCAGTGTCATAATCTCTATAAATCTTTGCATTTTCTAACCAAGAATATATTGCAAAAGACTCCAGAGCGAACACCAATGAACCTTTCAATAATTTACCGTTATATAGCTGTCCGCCACCTGGGACTGTTGATAAATAAAAAGCGGTTTTTGGATTTTTATTCAAAGTTGAATCAGTTTTCGTAACTTGAGCCGCAAGAATAATGTTCAAGAAAAAGGATAAAAATAGGCATTTATGTAACATTAACTCTCTATTGCAATACAATCAATTTCTACTCTAGCTCCAAGGGGCAATCCTGCTACCTCCACTGTTGACCTCGCTGGAAAATTGGTCTTACCAAAGAATTCTATAAATGTTTCATTCAAAATACTAAAATCGTTAAGATCTTTTAGGTAAACATTTAGCTTAACTATGTTAACAAGAGAAAGATTTTTTGCCTCTAAAATAGCTAGAATATTTTTTAAAACCTGCAAACATTGTGGTTTTACATCATTTGATACCATCTCGCCTGTAGCCGGATTAATTCCCACCTGGCCTGAGGTGTATAAAAACCCACCAGCTGATACGGCCTGACTATAAGTACCAACTGCATTTGGTGCATTTTCAGTTTGTATAAGCTCTCTTATTGGCTTTCTATTTTCAATATCTTTCTTTGACATACCTATTATGAAACTCCTATGCTAAAGTGTTTTTGATTAACTCCCCTGTTTTTTTCATCGCATTATCAATTGCATTAGAATCTTTACCACCAGCAGTGGCCAAATGAGGTTTCCCACCACCGCCGCCACCCATAAAAGAGCCTATTTCTTTCGCAAGTTTACCGGCATTTAGCTCTTTTTTAACTAGATCAGCACTAACAACAACCACAGCAGCAGGTTTTTCACCTCCATCATCGAACAAAATTCCAATTCCACTCCCAATATTAGAAATGATACGATCACCTAGTCGTTTTAATTCATCAGCATCTCCAATACTTAACTTCCTTACAACAACAACATGATCATTAACTTTGGTTGAGTCTTCAACCCATTGGGAAATTTCAGATTCATCGGATCTACTTAATAATTTAATTTTTTTCTCGAGTGATTTTTTATCTTCATACAACTGCATTATTCGATCAGAAAGCTCATCTTCATTACAGTTAAGTCTTCGTTGAATTTCTAATATTAATTCTGATTGGTTTTGAAAAAATTTCAATGCAGCTTCACCGGTAACAGCTACTATACGTCGAACCCCGGAAGCTAAAGAGGACTCCTCAACAATTTTAAATAAACCAATATCGCCAGTACTGTTAACATGAGTTCCACCGCATAGCTCATTAGAAAATTTACCGGTTGAAACTACTCTTACTTGCTCGCCATATTTTTCACCAAAAAGAGCAACGACCCCACTACTTATAGCATCATCATATGCTTTAACTGATATATGTAAACTGCTATTTAATAATATTTGTGAATTAACTATTTGCTCAATTTCTCTAATTTGATCTTTTGATATTTTTTCAAAAAAGGTAAGATCAAAACGAAGATAGTCTGGATGAACTAGCGAACCTGCCTGCTGTACCTGATCACCTAATACTGCCTTTAAGGAAGCATGTAATAAATGAGTTGCAGTGTGATTTCTTTTAACATTATTTCTATGAGATGCATCAACTACACATTGAACATTACTAGCTTTATTCCAGCTCGAGACATCGCCTTTACAGATATGAACTATCATTTCACTTTGTTTCTGAACGTCAATAACATTTAACTCATTTCCATCAAAAGATATACTACCTACATCGCCTACTTGCCCTCCAGATTCAGCATAGAATGGGGTTTTATCCAATACAACG
Organism: bacterium; assembly: GCA_038127595.1. Lineage (GTDB taxonomy): Bacteria > Fidelibacterota > Marinisomatia > Marinisomatales > UBA1611 > TMED80. The sequence continues at coordinate 14,915 of JAYPIC010000012.1, forward strand.
ATGTACCCATTTTCAATTTCTGAATACTTGATTACTTTTGAAGTCGTTTTTAAATATTCATAACCAACAAATTCTGAGTCATTTTCAGCAGATAAATGGGTCCAATTAATATTTTTATCCTGCAATTTAAATTTGCCTGATTCTCTAGCTTTTTCTTTTTGCTTTGACATCTGCAAATGGAAACCATCTTCATCTACTTCAATATTATTTTCTCGCGCAATTAGTTGAGTAAGGTCAATTGGAAAGCCGTATGTATCATAAAGCTTAAATGCATCATCACCAGATATAACTTTTTCATTCCCTATTGTATCTATCAATTTTTCTAAATGATTAATTCCCCTTCCGAGAGTTTTATTAAAAAGTGTCTCTTCAGTGCCGATTACGAGTTTAATATGAGTACTCTTCTCATTCAGCTCCGGGTATGCGTCACTCATTAAATCACAAACTGTATGAACAATTTTATGCAAAAATGGTTCATCTAATTTTAATACTCTACCAAACCTAGAAGCTCTTCGCAATATTCTTCTCAAAACATACCCTCTACCCTCATTTGAAGGAAGTGCTCCATCTGCAATGGAAAAGCAAAGCATTCTTATGTGATCAGCAATCACCTGAAAAGGGACAGGGTTTTCAATATACCTAATCTCAGACCTTGATTCGATCTCTTTTATGATAGGCTGAAATAGATCAGTTTCATAATTACTAGTTTTTCCTTGTAATACGCTAGTAATTCTTTCAAGGCCTGCGCCTGTATCAACATGGCTTTGTGATAATTGCGTTAATGAACCATCAGACAAACGCTCGTTCTGAATGAAAACCAAATTCCAAAGCTCCCAATAATCATCATGTTCATTTACACCATCAGAAGATTGATCTGATATATCACTACCAATATAATAATGAATTTCGGAACATGGGCCGCATGGGCCAGTATCTCCCATTTCCCAAAAATTCTCCTTTTTACCGAACCACAGTACACGGTCCTCATTAATATCTGTTTGATCCAACCATAGATCATAAGCTTCCTGATCATCTTTATAAACTGTTACCCATAATCTATTTTTATCTAGCCCCCATATATCAGTAAGTAATTCCCATGCCCACTTGATAGCATCTTGTTTATAATAATCACCAAAAGACCAATTACCAAGCATTTCAAAAAAAGTATGATGGAATGTGTCAATTCCCACCTCCTCCAAGTCATTGTGTTTACCGCTGACACGAATACATTTTTGACTATTGACAGCCCTTACATGATCAGGTTTGGATTCATCTAAGAAGATAGGTTTAAACTGGTTCATTCCAGCATTCGTAAATAAAAGAGTTGGGTCTCCAATTGGAACTACTGGCGCGCTCCTAATAAACTTATGGTCCTTCTTTTCAAAGAACTCAATAAAAGATTTTCTTATATCAGATGATTTCATAATTAAAATGAAAAACTGGTTTCAATACTAGTCATATTAATGGTTTCATCTTTACCATTTACTTTACCATCACCATCTATATCCCTAAAAGACTGCCTAAAAATGTAATTTAGTATCATTCCATTTCCGAGCTTTATTCCTACTCGATAACCTGATATTGTACTTTCAGTAAATTCAAAATCAAATGGATTAGGCACGTTTCTCTGCTGGTAATACCATCTAGCATTAGTAATCTTACTTATCGGTTTTTTTAATCTGATACCTGCTATAAAACTCTGATTACGATCATTATTAAAATTATTTTCATTCTCATTCCATTGCTCACCAAATAAATTTTGATATGACATAGAAGCCCCTACCATCTCACCAAGATCAATACTCAAAGTAGAAAAATATCCTTTTTGCTTTCCAAATTTACCTAATCTACTATCTTTAGTAATTATTTCTCCAGTTCTTAATCCAGAATTATCATTCATAAAAGACGATGAAAACGTAGCTCTTTCTATTTCATAAGATCTATCCCAATAACCAAACTCAAACTTTCCAGATGGCATCATTCTATACTCAAATTTAAATCTAGCAGGACCCAACTTGGTTGATAGGCCAAAAGGAATAAACCCATTGCCTAGGGATACCTCTTCAGCGGAAATGGGGTCTACTGTCTTGCCGATCAGGGATGCAAATTGGGCATAAATTGATACGCTCATATTGCTCTCAGCTAAAATAGTTCTTGAAGCATCTAAGGAAACTGCATAGATAGATCTTTTTCTATTTTGGACATTTAATGGTTCAGGCTTACGCATTATGTCTGTGTCCAGAACATATATACTATCAAGGTCCCAACCAGGAATATTACTGTCAAGTGTATCTGTTACTCCATCACCATCAATATCAAGCTCGTTCGGATCAACGTCAGCAATTCCATCACCATCAGTATCTAACCAATATAATGGATCATCAGGAAAATCATCAACGAGATCTGGTCTACCATCGTTATCGCTATCCCTGAGTCCCAAATACTGGTTTCGATCTGCGACCAGAGAACCTCCAATATTAATTCCATTAATAATATTCTTTGACACTCTAAAACCGGTAAGTCCTAAATTTTCTTTAAAATCGTTAGTAAAACCATAAAAATTAAATCCTGAAACTTTAAACTTAATGTCCATTCCTACTTTTCTCACCTGAGGGTATAAAATAGTATTTGTATATCTATTAACCAGAATCCCTTTACCTAATGTGACATTATCTAAAGCTCCGACCTGAAAATAAAAAGGATCCCATTTCTTTCCATATCTTATGTAGTATATCTTATCAATGATCGAGTTCTTGGATTTTTTACCATCGGAAAAATCCCATTCATCATCATGAATATTACCATTTTGATCGATATAGAAAACGATATCAAGAGCCACAGATACTTTACCGATTGGTATAATTGGTCTTAATGCGACTTGATTCCAGATTTTTCCATCTATTGTAACAGCGCCAAAAGCTCCTTGCACTGAGCTGGAGCCTAAACCTTGTGAGCTTGCCAAAGATAAAAATAGAAACAAAAAAGATATGTGGAATATTTTTGTCAATTTACTTTACTATAGTACTCTACAAATTAGGTTATTTGGTTTTGACGGAACAACCTGTAAATAGAACTAGTATTATCAGAAATAATTAACAAATATTTAAGCGTGCCTATGAATAAAAAAGATTTATTTGCTCCAATTGCAGGAATTATTATTGGCCTTGTTTTAATAATTTCTCCATTTCTTGCACATGTAAAGAAATCATTAATTCTTTTAGGTATCGTACCACTTTGGATTGGGGCTTATTATATATTTCACCTATCTCATAATCTAAATAAAAAAAAATCAAATGATGAGGATGGCTCCTAATATTAAAGCATTGAGCTATTTGCTTGTAGTTTTCGTGTTCATTTTGCCACAAAAAGGTAAAACCCAAAATACACTTAATGACATCAGGTTTAAAAGTAAAGACAACGGAATAATTGTTGAATTCGATTTTGAAAATATAATCTCCCCAGATTCAATCTATTCATGGCAATCTGATAATGATTGGTTTTATTTCACACTCCATAATATTACATCAGATACACTATCTTTAATAAATAAGACGTCCTACACCTCCCCGATACTTGCTTTTCAGCCAATTATAAATGACAAAACTACCCAAATAGGTATTAGACTTGCTCAAAGAGTAGAATCGTTTGAGCTGTATAAAAAAAACAAAACAAATTCAATTAACGCACATTTACATTACTCTCTGGAGAAATTCAATGAGATACCAATGGCAATGAATAAGAACCAAAGTCAAAGAGAGTTTGATAATAGTTTTTCCCGTTCAAAAAATTGGATGTTATTAATTGGAAGTGGTTATGTTATTTCTGGTTTGGTCTCAAAGGATGAAAAAAATAAAAACTTGGAGATTGGGCTAAGCACAATTTTTTTAACATATGTAATTAACAAGGTCTTCCATCATACATGAAGTCATATTTGATATATTTTTCTTTAATCTGGGCATTAGTAATAATTTTAATGGGTTTATTCATTCGATTTAGACATAAACATCATTTTTCTGAAGATGAAGATCAATAATCTTTTATATAGATCTCTAACCATTATCACCTTATGCTTTAGCAAACAAGCAGAAATAAGAGAATCTTGGGCTGCTCTTCTTGATACAAATTTTGAGCAAATACATGCAACTCATCATATAAATAATCTTATAAGGCACAATGCCATCCCTCGTTCAAAAAAGGAGCAAGATTTACTAGATAGGATAGGAATTAAAGTTTTAGATGAGAAACTTTTAGTAATGATGCCTGAACAGATGGATGAGATATATCAAACAACCCATTTTAACATTCATTATGATACTGATGGATCCTCTGGTAGCGTCTCATCAAATGATGTAAATAATAATAGTGTTCCTGACTACGTAGAAAATATAGGATTAATCTTTGAGGATGTGTATCATTTTTTTAAAGATTCTATGGGTTATGATATTACATTTTTAAATAGCCAAAATGTTGGAAATAATAAATATGATATATTCATTGATAATTTGCCTACAAACTATTTTGCAATAACCTACACAACATCCTTTATTAATCAAGCCAGTACTAGCTGTGGAAGCTATATAAAAATGCGTAATAATTATAATGGTGCAGCTTTTCAAAATATAACAGAGCTAGAAAATATTAAAATAACAGCTGCCCATGAATTCTTCCATGCAATACAATTTTCCTATAATTGTTACGAACGATTCTGGCTTATGGAAGCAACAGCAGTTTGGTCTGAAGATGAAATATATAATGAAATAAATGACCACTATAGATATATGACATCCTGGTTTCAAAATTCCGCTAAACCAATCGATGATGAGTCGTCCCATATGTACGGCTCATTTATATTTTTTCAGTATATAGATGAGCATTTAGGTGGTTATGAAACAATAAAAAATATTTGGGAGCGATCTCGATCAAATGCAAACTCTGTTAACGATGTAAGTTTTACATCAATAAATGAGGCATTAGAGAGTGTTGGTTCTAGTTTTTCTGGTGCGCTTAATAATATGCGAATTGCAAATAGGATAATGTCAAGCCACCAAAATGCTGATCCGTTCACATATATTGAGGCAGAATCATACCCTGTAACGGGCCCACTAGAAATCGCGCAGCTTTATTTTGAAGATCAAATAATTGAATATTCTCAAAACTATTTAGCTGTCAATAGTGCTAATTATATAAAACTTGATTTAGTAGCACCCGCTAAGATTTCAATTAGTATTTTAGATGGATATGTAGATGATCTATTTCATGCAATAGTTTTCAAACATAAAGATAGAGATGCATGGACAATTCGTAGTGGGAACAATTTCAATATTGATCCCTCTGTAGGAATTGACTGGGCAACCATAATTATTAATACACAAAGCCAAAATCAAGATAGATGGTCGTATAAAACTAAAATTGAAAGCGGAATTTCGGAGGAACTTATCGTTAACAACACCTATCCCAATCCGTTCATAAAAAATGAAAATGAATTTATTTCAAGATTCATATCAACTATTGATCAAAATATAAATATTTGCATTTATAATATTTTAGGTAAGCAAATATTCAAACATAAAATAGTATTGTTGAGCGGCGAGGAGCAGGAATTTAAATGGAATTTAAAAAACAATCGTGGAAATAAGATTTCTAGCGGTATTTATTTCCTTGAAATTAATGGCAAAAATGAAAGAAAAGTTAAAAAAGTAACTATTCTAAATTGATGATACTATCTTAGGTATTTCCTTTAAAATAAATTTATAGTTTAGAAAGTCATTATGATACTTATTTTGGTACTTTTTTTTTATATCATTTTTGGTTACGTAAACTAAACCTTTACATTCTTTCCCCGCGATACTCTCTAGATTATTTACGTAATTTTCAAACTCATTCATCTGTTCACTGTAACCTTCAATTTTTTGACTCAAATTAAGAATAGTTTTGGAATAAGAAGATTCTTCACTGGCCAATAAGGATTCACTTATTTTTAAATTTAATCTATCTAACTGAGAGTCGAGCTTACTTCTTTCATACATAAGGCCTTTAAGTTCTTGTGCAAACTCTTTAACCTCCTCTCGAATGAATATTAAACTATAACCTTCTTTTTTAAAAATCTTAATCAATTGTTCAATCGAATTGTTATAAAGTTGCTGATTAAATATTATACCTGCACTATTTTTTTCTAAGGCATTAATTATCTTGATTGCTCTTTCAGATTTACCCGATCTAGATATACCAATGTTTTTTTTACTAAATAGTTTTGTTTTTGATTTATTCAAACTAGCATTATCAAAGATTTTCATCTTAGGACGCCTTCTTATCTGCCCTGCTATTTTTTTTTGCTTGGATAAATTAGTTTCGATGTTTTTTAATGATTTATTGATTTTTTCTATTTCTTTTTCTAATGCTAGATAAACCGGGAAATTAGTTTTTCTATATACACCCATCTTCTTTTTAATTGCCTTATCTAAAAACTTAACATTACTTTTTTCAATCTTCAGCCACTGCACGGTACTCATAACCTTAGCATCAAGAGATTGTACATCTCTTAAAACCCATATGCTAGGAAGTTGACTTGAACAGTTCTGAAATAAAAAAAGGGTTCCAACATAAATTGAAACCCTTATTACTTTAAAAAGCTGAAACATTACTAGGTCAACTGGCCATTATTTTCTAAGATTTGTAAATCATCAAAACCGCCAATCGTTTTACCGTCTACAACAATTTGTGGAACTGTCCTTCCTCCTGTTATATCAAATAAATCTTCCCTAGACATTCCTCTCTCCTCAATATCTATCTCGTCAAATGAAAATCCTCTTTCTGTTAACAATCTTTTCGCACTAGCACAGGGGCCACACCATGATGTCGAATATATTTTAATTTTTGATTCTTTATTTATCATAATAAGCCTTTTATTTTAATAACAACATTTTATTCACACTACTACTAGCATCATTAGAGACCACAAGGAAATATGTACCAGAACTAGCTTGTGAGCTATTATTTAATCTTCCATTCCATGAGAAAGTATAGTTACCAGGCACCAAAATTCCAGTATGAATATTTTTAACCAAACGACCCATCATATCAAATACTTCTAAATTGTAGGATTTACTCTCAGCTACCTGCAAATTAAAATTAACTTGGGGATTAAAGGGATTTGGGTATACGTCTACAACTGAAAAACTTTTTGGGATTTGATTCTCATTAATGACTTTTAAAGGAGAAACATATGAATCCGGGTTTTCGGTTGTAAAACGAATGGCTCTACCATTTACTAATTCCGCTGCACCGGGCGCATAATTGTTATTGAAGATTATAGATAGGCCATCATTATTTCTAGGGGATTGAATTCCAACAGTTGAGTAATTTTTTGTAACATCTACATCGTATATTTCAAGATACTGAAAATCAATAACATTATCTCCTGAGTTTGTAGGCAATGTATTAGTACTATAGATAATGATCTCAAAAGTTTCTTCAGTTATTTCATCATAGCCATTTAGCGCCCTAGACCATTCAATAACAAACCTTCCCTCGTTTTCGTCATGTCTCGTGTAAACCCTTATCCAATCTTCGCCAACAACCTCAAGGTCATCCCAAAATGGAGCAAGCATGGCCTTAGGACTCATAAAAGAAGGAATAGACATATTCCAGAAGTAATCAATTCCACATGGAATTAGCGATGCCCATCCATTGGAGCTAATAGTCATTTCATTAAAAAATTCACCATGATATTGTACTTGAAAAGGAAGCTGAATCGTTACATGATCATCATCATCTAATAAAAATTCATTTGCACCTGTCCCACCATAAGCTGGATCAAGTTCAATCCAATCAAAAGTGGGGCTCAACTCAAAGTCAGTATCTGTGTCATCATAGGCCCAATAACCATAATCACTGGGTGCAACCGGGACATTTTGAGAAAATGAACCAATAATGTACTCGACATTGTTACTAAAAAATACAGAGTCTGCATTTTGTAACTGCAATAAGAGCGTCATTGTACTTCCTGAGGCTAAATCGCCTACATTAAGCGTGTAATCAGTTTGATACACTCCAGATGAAAAGGGCTGAATAGTATGAACAAAATTTGCCCCATTGTCCTCTGTGATTTCTACACCATTTGATAAAGATTGAACTATAATTTTGATATCACTGTAATTCGCCGCAGAATAATTCTCTATTTGAAATGAAGGACTAAATGTTGACTGAGCTGAAATAGCATCAGCTGCAATACTCGCAATAATATTTATTGGTTCAATTTTAAGACCAATATTAAAAAGCTCAATTCCGTTAGAATCGGAAATTTTCCCTGTGGTACTATACTCAGAATTATTTCCTATAATTTGCAAATCATCAATTATAACGACAGCTGTATCACCCTCAGGTATTTGAGGTATTGAAAAAGCTATCTGATCAGGGTACACTCCATTAGTAAAATTAATTATTCCATCAAAAGCAGAGGACATAATATCTAGAGTATTGACTAATTTTATATTTAGACTAATATTACTTCCATAAGAGTTGGTACCATGAGATAGTTCAGATGAGGTATATGAATCAATCATTTTAAGACCATATTGATTATTGACGCCCTCGTTGATAGGTTTTGAAATATGCCCCTGAATAAATCCACCTTTATTTGCATAAATCTCTATTGAGCTCAACCCCTCCGTATCTAGATTATCTGTGTAAATACCGCTTTTTGAAGATATTCCTTTTGATACTATCTCCCCATTATTTAAAATTGCAATGACTGCATTTTCAACTGGATCTCCGGATGATGATTTTACTTCAATATTGACATAACCATCTGATGATAAGATATCATTAGAAGTTATCATAAAAGCGTCTGGAGTATCAAGATAGACCTGCAAAGATGGATCGCCCAGAATGTTATAAACATGAAAATAAAACTCTTGTGCCTCGCCTGGTTCATTTTGATTGGGAAATTCTTTTACAAGGCCAAACTGCCCAGCCATTAAGGCTGGACCAAGCTCAGTAACATTGTAGTTGATCATTGCATCATACATAGAAGCATTAATCACATTATTATATTTAGTACTAGTATGAAGGTCAGACGGTCCTATAAATGCTACTCCTCCCTTAGGATTGGTAGTAGTACCTCCTCTTAACATTGCCTCTGAAAAACATGGATCAACACTATTTGCAAAATCATTAGAATTACAAACGTAACTCATAAAAACAGGCGTTAACCAACCATTATTTAATCCATTCACATCATCCGCATGAAACTCAGGGTAATGCCACCCATTGGCATCTCCCCATCCTCGGTAGTTCACAATACCAACGCCATTATCAATGATTTCTGTGATGTATGGAGCACCCTGCTGTATGGGAGGATAGAATACAGTGTCTACAGAGCTGTAACCCAAATTTAAAAGTTCATCCCTAAGCCAATATGATGTCCACTTAGGAGTGATAGGAATTGGCGGAGTATTTGCATAGTTCCCAGCAACAACAAGAGCACGGTCCAGCCATTCCTGATCATACGCTAGTGGTTCTCTAGCATATGCTATCGTTTTAAGCATTATTACAGCTAGTTCGTAAGCAGAATCAATTGAGATTCTACCTATAAAAACATCGGGGATATAGTCATCTCCCACGATATGGGTATACTTTTGATCGGTAACATCATTTTCGGGTCCGTAATAGTATGAAGGCATTTCTGCAAATCCATCCACATCACCAATCAGAAGAACATACTCCAGCATTGGATTCTCCATAAAATGATTGGTGATATAATTTTGCACATTACTTACATCTAGTTCAGAATCAGATAAAGATACTACTGTAACATCAAATCCTTGAGTTTTTTTAAATTCTGCAAAAACGTCTACATAGCCTTGCTGTACCAACCCCTCTCTCGCAATGATTAAATATCCTCCCCTTATAGGAGATAATTGCTGCGGAAGAAGATCATAATTCTGAGTAACCTGATGCATAAAACTAATTGGTATGCTAGAACGAAGGATCTCCTCTTTGACCATTCCTCTGTAGGTGATATCACCAGCAAATGAGAATGCAAGAAATATTGAAAAAAATATTAGTTTTTTAATACGATACATTTACGAATTACTTTCTGATTTTTTGATTCAACTGAAACAAATAACATACCTGAACTTACTGTAGCTGTATTCAATTCGTTAAAATCTAAATTAAGAAAAAAATTTCCTCTAGCAAGTGATTCAAATCTTTTTCCATACACTTGCTGACCCAACACATTATATATCTTCACACTAGCAGGCCCACCTTGCCATGATTGAATATCTAAATTTATTTTCCCGAATGAGGGGTTTGGGAAAACCCTTTTTAAATTGAAATTAATTGCTGGAAGTTCAATGGAAGTAACTTCGGATGTCGACATAAAGGCATCATCCATAGAATGCAATGTAAGACCGTTTATATCCCAACCTCTATAATTTACTGTTTGATCCGTTTTAAACCATAGCTCCACTCTAAGGGAGTCAAAACCATCGCGATCAATTACACTAAAATAATCAGATGAATATTCATCCCATTTATGCCCGCTCCATCCTATTCTCAAAAGTAAATTTTCATTTCCATTATAAATTGCTACACCAACAGAATCATGATCCCATTCTATTTCATAGCGGTGATCAATTTTAAATGTTACTCTATTTGCTCCAGAAATATTGTAAAATGGAGATTTTATTTTTTGTAATCCCATGATTGAGTCATTGTTTGCATAATAGATATCTGACTGCGATAAAAGTTTTTCACCTGCAATGTGCCAACTATCTATTTCAGTAACCCAATTATTCCAATCCTCACTTAATACCATACTTTGGTAATCATATACTGGTACAGTAAAATTATAATTTTGATCAACATAAAGCTTTTTTTCCCAAGGCGTTCCCACAGTTGGAGAAATTATTAATTGGTAAGAGCCTTCACTCAGAGATAAATCAATGTATGAATCATTAATAAGTATCGTATCCGTATCAAATTCGCTTATAACTAAGCAATGCACATCATATGGTAGATTACCAGTTACTCCATAATCTAAATCAACCCTAACTAAATGCATCGGAGCAGGTTCAAGGAAAAAATCAACATTTGTTATACCACTATTATTAGCAGTAATCGACTGCCTGATTGGAATGTAGCCTTTTCTAGTAACATTCAGATGATATGTTCCAGCATCAAGAATGCGCCTGTAACGACCAAATTCGTTTGTTAATCTAGGTTTAAGCACTGAGCCAGAGTGTTCCTCAATTTCAACCTCTGCTCCAGAGATAGGAGTATTTGTGCTCGCATCATATACAATGCCCGTTACTTGGCCAGCATCTGTATAATAACCTATTGATCTATCGAGCAAATAAACCATAGCTGGCTTTGTTCTGCTAATTGTGCTCTCAATTAATAGACTATCTGGTTGAAGATTGGATGTCCCGCATTCTACTAGATATTGAATACAGCCAGTTTCCCTGTAAAACCAGTCATGAAGTTTTCCATTCCTTGAGCCACTTAGTACAGATAAATATGAACCAGTACCATCTTCCTTTTCCATTAAATCTGAAAAAGAATCAGCAATTCCTTTCATTAGATCTAAGTCGGGCGAGGGTTTGTTACCCTCCCAATTCCATGACGTAAATACTTTCTCAGATAATCTACCAGATCTAGAACTATGCCAAACAATTGAAAAGACAAAATCATGTTCAAGAGCTAAATCTCTTATCGCTACGGCCTCGCTCTCAGAAAAAGGTGAAGGACCTCGATAATAATCATAATGTGAGCCGTAATCTGTTTCATCAAAGACTAAAAATGTATCCCCGAAGGTCCAATTAAACCCAAAATTTCTATTTAAATCTACTCCATCAACATCATTACCAATCGAGGGTTCAAAATCAAATACTCCATTAGGCGTTACTCCTTCAGGAGAAAAATCGGTTTTATTTTTTCGGTATGTTACGTCAAGACCGTCATGAACAACACCTAATCCATCTGGATTTGCTGAGGGGATCAACCAAATCTCTAAGTATGATCGTAGAATATTCATATGACTATAATCCTCAGGCCTAGGATCTAATAGATCCATCATCAAACTCAATACAACCTCGATGCCTAGAATTTCTTCCGCATGGACTTGCCCTACAAATAATGCCCTAGGTTCATCTTCCTTAACTGTAACATTATCTGAAATTTTTACAGCTATTATAGGAATATTTTCTAACGATGAATAGCCAATAGTATCAACCAACATAATGTTTTGGTACTCTTCAATATTCGATAAAGAATCAATTAGTGATACTATTTCTCCGTACGAGTGATATCTATCATCTAAGGATTCTGAATGCACTACTCCGATCAAAAATAATATAATTGTAAAGATTTTAAAATTTATCATATAACGTAATGGAATATTTATTTAAAGTATTACTTTAAATATGTAATCTTACCATTCACTACTTTATTTTCGAGTGTGAAAGTATAATAATACACTCCGCTTGATACCATTTTACCATAGACATTCTTTCCATCCCAAGACACCTGATGATAACCTTTTGATCCACTCATAATAATCTCATCAACAATAGTTCTTCCCGAAATATCATAAACATTAAATTGCACTAACTGAGGGGAGTTAATCGTAAAATCAAATTTTACTTGTCCGTTGAATGGATTCGGATACACAGATTGAATGTTAAAGCTACTTGGAATAGTTACATTAGCTTTTTCATTTCTCGAGCTTAGAACATCTGATCTTCTGATAATTTTAGCATAATAATTAGCCAAATCCTCTTTTCCAGAACTCCTTAGATCAATCCAATGAAGAAGATGGTCTTCACCGTTGTATTTTGTAATAGCGGGTTTTTTCTGATCGTGGTACTCTACAGAAATAGGAATACCATCTACACCGGTTGTTTTTCCAAAACCTGCAACATAAGCTGAACCATATAAATCAACTCCGTTTATAAGGAGTGGATCACTATTATAATATCCTCTACCATCCTCCCAAATGATGATATATTCTCCAGCTGCAACAGATTTTACTAATGGCTTTTGTTGATTAGTAGTGTCAGAAGAAAAATAAATTTCGCTACCAGTAGGTCCGCTAGAGAGATCTATCTCTCGCCCTATTATATCGTAATCACTACCATTTCTATAATCTTCCCAAACAATAAATGCACTTGACCCGTTTTCATCTATATCGAAAGAAATGGCAGATTGGTCATTTTCTTCAATTGATATAGGAGTGCCGTTACTTTCCCATTGAGCTTCACCATCCCAACCTATTTTCTGAGCGTATATATCACTAAAATTACCCTCTTGATTCCACACAGCCAAAACTCCATCAGTATCTGAGATTTTTTTTACTGATAGATTATCTGCACCAATAGACTGATTACTTAGGTTAAAGCCATTTGGAGGCCAGCCAGTAGAGACTTGTCCATTTAATTCTACTCTGTTGTATTTGAGTCTAGACGCAGGCCAAACTTCCTCAACCCAAAAAATTAAAAAAGATATACCATCAGGAGCTGGAATGACTGCCTGAATATAATCATCACCATTTGACTCAGCTACAGTAATACCTCCGGAAGATAACTGGGGATCACCATCTGGATTAAGAGATTGAAAAAATATATCAAACCCACTTAAAAAGCTTCTACTCTCTGACCAAAAACATCCAACTCCAACTCCACCAAGGTCAACTAAAAAGACATTTCTTTGATCATTCTCAGGAGTAAGAGCAACACCAGTTTGATCCCACACATTTTCCAGTTCTGTATTTAACTTATTTATACGGATCTTTTTGGGGGTTGCCGTAGCATCAAAAGTAGCGGTATATATATATTCAGATGCATAAACCATTGTTGGGCTTGAGAGGTCTATCTCTGTTGAGGAATTATCTGAAAATGAAATTTGATTACCGTTAAAATGAGAAAGTTCTCCTTCAGATAATACATTGCCATATAACTTTTTGCTTTCTCTGTTATCTTCCCACATAAGTATGATACTCTCATCAGAATTTTTAAAACCGACATTATATTTTATATCTCCATCTAAGCCCTTTACAGCAAGTAAACTTCCTCCCTCAACCAATGAAGAAACTCCTTTAAAGTAAGACACCTTCAAGTCAATACTTCCAGACCCTTGGTCAGCATAAACTACAAAAACGCTATCACTGGCCCCTTTCATTATATTTGGAGCAAATTGGTATCCATCTTCATCCGAAACTACTATTGGGGAATTACTTTGAGGAGTGCCGTTTTGATCAAGACTTTGAAAAAGAATATCCACATCAGGGAAAACGCCTTTTTCCCAAAATATATCGACTCCACCTATGCTATTCGCAGCAAATCTACCGCTAAAATTAACACCCTCAGTTAAATCAACCTGAATACCATCTCCCCATTGTGCAGCACCCGCCGGATTGACTTTCTGCATGAAAATATCACCGTCAACAGGGTCGAATCTCAAGTCTTTCCATGAAATAAATACACTACCATCAGAACTTCTTTTAACCCTGGGACTAGTTTGAATCGCATTAAAATTCGATACGGGTTTTGCTTCAGCAAAAACTAATCCACTATTATTTACAAACTGATAAAGTATTCTAGCACTTTCATCACCATATTTCCATGTGACCAATGAAGTTGTATTATTAACAAAAGTCGTTCGAGGTCTTGTTTCAGGGTCTAAGCTATTAGCAATGGGAATACCATTCTCTTGAAAAAGAGGAGACATACTAACATCTAGCCGTTGTCCGTATATATCAATGTTTTCTCCTTGCCTTGAGTCAGACCAGCAAATAAATGCCTCATTATTTCCAGCATATTCTATACTCTTAGCTGATTGGGTTCCTCCTTGAACTACAATTGGAACACCGCTACCAGGCGAGACTATATTATAATTTGCGTCAACATGCGTACCGTATATATCATCATCAACACCACCTCGCTTATCCTGCCATGTAACATAAACACCACCTAAACTGTCCGTGCACATATTAATTGAAATTTGAGTTCCCTGCTGTTGAGCAAGAGCGACACCATTAGGATCCATTTGAATAGCACCAGATTCATTGACATGCTGTATAAAGATATCTCCTGAATCATCAAATCTATAATCTACCCAGGCAATAAATGCACCGCCATTTCCATCTTCAATTGCAACAGGATCCTCTTGTCTTCCAGGTAAATTTGTAATTACAGCCCCATTGTCTCCCCAAGTAAAATTTCCATTTTTATCAATCTTATGAGCAAAAACATTCCTAACACCGTAACGTGTATCCGACCATACAAAAATCGCAGAGCCATCTAAGCTTGGAGCTACAGTTCTATACCACTCGACATGCACCCCTTGTCTTATAGGTGATGCTTGATCAAATGTAAATGCATCTGCTTTTATTAAAGAAAGGGAAAATAAAATAATTGCTATCCAAATTTTCATCAGAAAAAGTCTCCAGTGTAATTGTTAATATTTAATTTTTGTGACCTGCAAACCAGATCTTGTACATATTAAGATATGGTCGCCCCAAAAATATGTTTTATATACGTATCCTACATCAAAGATCCCTTTTGATATAGGACTTAAAGGATCCGAAACATCATAAAGTGCTAATCCACGGGAACCCAAACTAAGCACCGCTACATTACTCTTTACTGATACATGATCTACAGTTAAATCTTCAGCAAAACTAACCGCTACACCTTCACCAGTCCTAATGGATTCTAAGCTAATAAAATAAGCCCCAAAATCATCACATGCTATGTAAGCACCATCATCAGTAATAGATACCTGCTCAGCATTACCATCTAAATCAAATTTAGATAAAAAAGAAGGCTCACCACCTGAATTTTCATCTGATAAATCATAAACCAAATTATAGAACTCAACACCTAATTGATCCACGGCCATTGCAACAATATCATTATCATTACGTAGAGGAAAAGATCTTGTTGCATCAATACCTAATGGTTTTCCATCCGTTAGAAGTTCACCACCAATGGTTGGCATCCAGTTAATTATTTCTAGATTAAATACAACTGTAGTATCCGACCTGTATGTCCCCCACTTTAAACCATCATCATTATCAGCTACATACATAGTAAAAGTATTATTAGAGCTTGGAAATGAAATATAGTCTTTAGTCCTATCGCTCATGATTTCATTTCGATAGATAAACTCGCTACTGTCACCAAAATAAAATATTTTAACTTTTTTATTTGATTCTGTGACAAAAATAAGGTCATTCACACTATCTCTTTGGACAATGGATATATCATCGAATTCAATGTAGGACCCATCTTGAGAGTAGCCTAGGTATTCATGCAATTTATTCCCTGAATTCAAGTCCCAAACTTGCACACCAGCTTGGCCAGCAGCCACAAAAGCTTTATTGCCACTTACTGAAACATTTCTACAAAAACCTTGAGTGTCAAATAGCTCTTTTTGATCAATTGACCAAAGTCCCTCATCAACAGGCTCCATGCATGAGAAAAACAACATGAAAATCGGAAAAAAATGCAATTTCTTAATATTTATCATAGGAAAAACCCCACTTAATTTTACACCACAGCTGAGTCTGATTAAAACTTTTTAGATCCCGTACCCACTCATAAGCAGAATCAGTATTTCTTGAACGAAAACGAGCACTGACTATGACACTTAGATCGTCCCACAGCTCTTTATCAACCCAAAAAGATAATTTACTATCGGTATGATCCCTTCCAGAATGAAGTATATCATTGGCTGCTTCTGCTTTGTAATATCTCAACTCTTGCCTGAAGGAGAAACCAACGTGATCAAATAATGAAATAAAACTTTTAAGTTTGACAGGTACATACCATTCTATTGTCTCATAGGATCTATCAAAGTCGCTTGATACTGCAGTCTTTTGGAAAGAAATATTTTTTGCAGTACCTCTACCCATTTGAAATGCAATTGTACCTACTTTTTTTATCTTTTTATTGATCTTTAGTCTTAAATAAAAAATATCTAGGTCGAATTCAGAAAATGGATTATCATAATAACGCTGTAAAAATCCAGCTCCAATTGAGTACCAATGCCTACGATCTAACCTATTTGTAAAGTTTAAAAATTGATCATTGTCCGAAAAATTACATGGCTTCAGTTCATTTAGAGATACATCTCTATCAATGTAATGACGCAAGTAATAACTATTAAGATGTCTTAATGAATATTTAATATTTCTATAAGCACCCCACTTATATTTTAGAGTGAAGCTACCAGACCAATAATCTTTATTAACGTTATGAATGTAATCAGAAACACTAACCATAGAACTGAATGCAATTTCTTTGTTTCCTGATATAAGTAGTGTTTTGCTTGTATTGATTTGAAATTTATTTATATAGCTATCAAGTTTCTTAGCCCCTCCCATGTAATTGACATCAGAAGCTGCACTTTCAATTTCTTGCGATGAAAACCTCATAACATTATCATCATATCCCCCATGATAACTCAAACTAAAATTCAAAGGAGTAGAGGCATCAACCACACAGAAAAGGACTAAACTATATAAAATAAAAAGAAAGCGCATCAGTATAACATAAAACGAGTAAGGATAGCTTTTCCCTCATCAAAAACTTCAATAGAATAACTATTTTCTCCTTTGGGAACTTTTAACTCACAACTTCGCCATTTGCCAGGCACAATATCAGGTTTAGATCGAACCTTGGAACTGCTTGATCGCTCTGTGTTAAAAAAATATGTACCAACAACTTTTTGTCCACTTTTTACATGAATTCTGTAAGATTCTTGGCTTCCCATCTCCTCTGAAAACATAAGCCTACTTATAATCCGTAATGTTTTTGGACCAGTTGCTTTTACTTGAAGTGGGATATTCTTGCTGCACTCAAAATATTGTAATTGTTTGTTACCAAGTTCAATATCTACACTGCTTTTATGGACCATTGGGGTTATTGTTTTCTGATTTTTTTTCGGTGTCTCAAACTCCTTAGATAGTAATCTTAATAAGACTGGGTATTTTAGATTATCTCCTTTTAAAACCTCAATAGTATGGCTTCCTTTTGGTAAATTAATAAAATAGTTGCCAGAATATGTGTATCTATGCTTTGGATGCTGCACAGAGCGAATTGATCCTTGAACTTTATAACGGTGATTTACTTCGATAGTATCAGTACCATTTAAAACAATAACATAATTAAAACTGTGACTATTTTTTTTCTTCCTTAGTACTGGATATCTTGAAATAAACTCAGTCCGTGCCGGGCCATTTACTTGGTAAGTAATGCCCTCTTGCTTTATTGGGTAATAAACTCTTCTTTTTGAATTAATGACTAAAATTTCTTTTTGATCTTTGTTCTTTGATGGTCTCAATAATTTTGCAAAGAGAAGTGCATCATTAGCGAATAAAGATATAACTAGAATCGTTTTATAATAGACTATCCGGCTCATGATTGACTAGATGCTCCTTAATTTCTTTTTTACTTTGGTAACCAACAATGAAAACTGAACCACATATTACGCTTAAACAAATAAAAGCAATAAGTAGGTTATAACGCTCAATTGCGTACAAAGAGCCTACCCCTATTTCAGGAAGTGGAATAGGCGCAAATGGCATTCCTAATTGTTCTGTAAGTGATTTGATATTTAGAATATGTAATACTGGAATATTATTTTTCGAAAACTTGGACAAAACGCCTTCAATTCCTCCATCCTGCAAGGAAATTTTTTGTATATCAGATCTTCGAATGATACCTGCAGGCAAAAGTTTTGAATTAAAACTGGTTCCTAGACTAGCTACACCACCACCAACGTTTATCATCGCTTTATAGTTCTTTATATCTGCAATATCTTCAAATGTTTTCATACGCAGAGCTATGTTTTCTGCTAATTTTGCTTTTTTTATCAGAGATATACCATGCTTTTCAATATTTTCAGTAATGATTGCTCGACCAGCTGGGCTTAATAATCTACCCATATCATTACGACCACCTATTGAAGCAGAAATACTTCTACTGGGTATTAATTGATTAGCGTATAGAATTTTTTCCATATCTAGCCAAGTAAAATCCACCTGATTAGCACCCCATTGCGATGCGCCTACTGATGTAATAGTAACAGGATATACTTCCATAGCTTTCAATGCAGACAGTACAGCCATATTTGCTCCTGGCATCGATCCGGTAACAAGCACCGCAACAGTATCATTTTTTTGCAGACCTAATTGATCCATAAGCTCTACCATTCCTGCAGCAAAATTTGGATCTAGAGTGGTTAGTTTTGCATCTAGATCACCCTCATCAGTTGTGATCAAGCTAAAGGGACTACCAACTAATCCTGTTTCATTTGGATCATTCTCATCATCAACAAAGATTCCAGATACCATTCTTGTTGATTTCAATAGCTCCATCGACTGTTTCATGTAATTTGCTGCTTTGACCTTTGTGGTATAAGATTTTGAAACTTCAACCGTCGTACTATTTATTGATATTAAAAACCCAAGCAGCGCAAGCGCTGATAACATGACCAAGGTTGATGTTTTTTGAATCGCAGGAATGAATGGTTTCTGTTTGTAATTATTCAAAAATTGCGCCCCCAAAAATAATCATAACCATCAACTTTACAATTACAGCGGTCAGAAGAACTACGGATAAAGTGCGAATGACTCCCTGCCTATCCATCCAATTTGCGATCAGACCTGGAATTATATTACCAATTACAGCCACGCTATTTATATTCTCTGTATCTATATAAATAATTCTTGATAAATACCCAAAAAAGAACCCTAAAATCAAAGCTAAAACAATTCTTCTTTTTCCGTAGAGAAACATAACTCTGCTAAGCAATTTAATTATTATCAAAACAATGACAGCAACTGTGAAAGTAGATACAACTTGAATGGGCTGATGTAAAAAAAGAGCAATGTATCCAGGAACAATAATACCACCAGCCGTCACGCCTAAAGCTTCGGATAAAACCAAACTAAGTATTATACCTAGACCTATGCTTATTTCAACCATTGCTTTTCTTTTCAGAAAGAATTTGTAATATATCTTGGCCTACTCCAACTTGATTGCCAATAGCATAAATAAGAGTGTCGTTAGGAAGAGCTAATATGCTTTCGCTCACATCGTTCGGTGCATCGTCAATTGAGAAAACTTTAACTATCGTTTCTGGAGAGTGATTTTTTAACCTATTAATTCTTGATTCAACCTTATCTCCTCTAATAATCAAATATTCTGGTTTAATTTCTTCAAATGTCAATTCAAGCATTTGCTTTGTACGCAAAGTCCTATCATCTCTGGAGTTAAAAAAAACGGCAGTGCCACTATTTGTTGGATAACGATCAATCACAAACTTCCAAATTTGAAGCGTGGATACAGGATCATTAGCAGCCATTCCATTCACAAACTGCAGCGTACCATTTGCTCCATCTAGTTTCCAAACAATTAGCGCACCTAAATCAGGTTGAACATCATGCATGCCTTTAATGGCTATATCTCTTTTTACACCTAGCTGTTCACACACATCCAGGGCAATAGCAATATTTTGTGGATGCTCAATGTAGCTAAAGTTATTTATATAATGCTCTGGAAGTGAGTATTCATTTGAGGAAATAAACTTTGAGTCATTGTTTAATGTTACTTTTTTAATAATATTTTTATGTTTGTTTTCTGCAGTAACCAAAGTACCATTCACTGGGATAGAGTTACATAAAGATTTTACGACATCGACCTCGGTAGGGCCCATTTCATCTAGATGGTCAGGCCTTGCATTTGTAATTACACCTATATCAGCCTTAACCATTTGATGTTCTGATATCCATTGATATTGAGGTTGAACAGCCATGCACTCCATCACAACAACATCTGGTTTTTCGTCGGAGAAATATTTTAATAATCTTACTTGCTCACCAATTGATGGTTTACGTAGTCTGTGAATTATTCTGTCAATACCTTCAGAATCTATCACTCTAGGTGCAGTACCAGTCGTTTTTGCAAATGTACGTTTACCTCCAGCGCGCAATCCAGCAGCAATTAAACGTGTGACACTAGATTTTCCCCTGGTGCCGTTTACATGTACCCTTATAGGAATTCCGGATAAACTTACCTGGTGAAATTTAAATTCAAAAAGACCGATAATAATTAAAACTGTAGCAAGGGCCCCGAGAATTATTAAGGGCGAGATTAGCATTACCGGTCGACTCTAACTATTCTACTGATCGTAGCCCATAACAATTTGGATAAGCCTTACCATATCCAATATATTGACCATACCATCAGAATTTATATCTGCGAGATAAGGATTAAAGTTTGTCTGATCTGCAACAATGTGATCAATCAGAATGAGTAAATCATTAACATCAATCATACCATCTGTATTCAAATCTCCATCTAAACGCATTTCACTGCCTCTAGTAGTAATTAAAATTGCAGTGCCGTCTGACAAAGGCATAGCAGCATCAGCATAGGAATTATTAAAAGTGTATTCCAAACCTCTAGTCATTGTGTGATCTTCAATGCCTACGGTACAATAATTTCCATGAATCTGACTCCAGCTGTAGCTTCCTGTCGTATTATTGTTAAAATCAAGGTATTGAATCAAAATCTCACCATCTCCAGTTGGTGTTGTATAGTACATGGGGTCTCTTAAAATGACCTGAAAAGTTTCAGAGGTATTATTCTGAAATGTGCGAACTCTTGACCATTGAACAATAAAAAGCTTATTAATCTCATCATACCAGGTGTACACTCTTCCTGAATTTGTTGTTTTGAGATCATCCCAAAATACAGCGACCATTTTTCCTGGTCCCCCAGCACCTGGTAGAGGATAATTTCTGAATGAACTAAGTGTGGTCTCTCCAAACGCTATCCAACCATTAGAACAGATACTTAACCTTTCATAGTCTTGACCATAAAATCTAAAGTTAAAAGGTAGGTTTACTGTCTCTACATCATCACCATTATCACCATTATCGCTTAAAGAACTTAAATGAGACCCATTACCATCATATCTGCTATCAATTTCTATCCATTCATATGACGGTGCTATTAGATAATCAATATCACCACTATCGTAGATGTAATATCCATAGTCGTCAGGACCCAT
The DNA here is from genome assembly GCA_038127595.1 of bacterium. GTDB lineage: Bacteria > Fidelibacterota > Marinisomatia > Marinisomatales > UBA1611 > TMED80. The sequence goes on from JAYPIC010000012.1 coordinate 36,995, forward strand.
CGGGTCTGTTTCTGTAGGAATTCCAATTTGCAGAGGTATAACAGATGTATTTGAATACCCATCCTCTGAACTTAAAGAAACAATTATATTTGCTATTGTGCCAGGAATAATATCTTCCTTTGCTTCAATGACAAAAGAATCACCACTGTTTGAACTTGAACCAAAACTATTTGGGTAAATAGATGACCATGATGCGGTATTATCAATTATTTCTATTGCTTGAGAAGCAGAGGTAATTACGCCAGTAATATTTTGTGCTGTAGTAGAGCCTATATTATGTAGTTCAATGTGAACGTTAGAGGTTTGTCCGCTAGATAACACGTCTTGACTACTACCTGTAACATTAATACTATAAGCGTATAAATTCTTACCTGCTACTTCAAGTTCAAGGTACCCTGTAGAGACATAGCCACTATCGTTGGATAAGGTAAGCATAAGCTTAATGATAGATTCATCTGTTACGCTATTACTTACGTTAAAAGTATATGGATTAGATTCATTACTGACCATACCAATTAGACCTATATCTCCGTAATAAAACGAATCATTTATAATTGTCACGTTGGCATTCTCGGAGGTCAATGTACCTGTAATTTGTGTTGCGTTTGCATTTCCATAGTTAGATACTGGTATAATGAGATCAACGACCTCACCAGAATTAATTTGGCCATCTCCATTACCCTCTGAAGAACCTAAGCCATTTTCAGTGAAAGATATTTCTTCGGAAAAGACATTAACGCTAGCGCCAGGATTGTAGATTTGGAAAGAACTCTGATAGGGATAGTGATTTTTCTTGGTAACGGTAACAAGCACTTCACCCTCTTCAATAGTAGGGATAATTAATCTTACTTGTCCATTAGAATCACTATATCCAGATTCAAGTATTGACCCTTCCTTGTAAATGGTAATCCATGCATCTGCGATTGGATTTCCACCGCTATTTGTTAAAGTAAAATCAATAAAATTTGTTCCTTTTGTGATAGAATAAGGATGAGCAACATTTAGCATCTCAGGGTAGTCTGTCCACATTTGTAAAGATGCATCTCCCATTAAACTATTCCAATGCGTAAACGTAGATACCCATTGATTAGGATTAGTGGGGTAAGCTCTGGACAACCATAGCTTACCTGCCATTAAAGCACCTCCAACAGAGTTAATATTCTGCACCAATGCTCCATGATAGAAGCCCATGTCTACCATATTATTAAACATAGTATGAGTTCCTAATGTAGCAGTACCTATAGAAGCGACAGCAGCCTTGGGATTTGAGGCTGTACCCGCCCTTAAAAAAGCTTCAGATATAGATTCTTCAGTACCAAATGAACCAGTTCCGCAAGTAATTACAGTTGCAATTGGGAGCATAAATCCGTTATTGGCATCTCCAACATCCGCACTGGTATAACCACTGACGCCATAAAAACCTCTGTAATTAAAAAACGCTAAACCATCACTCAAGTTACTTGTCATTTGACTTGGAAAATCCCCACCATATACAGTGCGAATGTCTTCATAGCCATGGTTTTGAAGAACTTCTTTGATGTTGTCATTTGTGATAACGCATGACACACCAGAGGTTGAAGGGTCCCCAATAAGCGCAGCTCTTTTAAACCAATTCTCTCCCATGTAGGGGTTCGATTCATAATTAACAGTCTTACTTATGATTGTTTGCAGGTGACTCTGACTGTCAAAAGATAACCTGCCAACAAATAATTCTGGAAAAAGATCATTCCCAACTAAAGTAGCATATGGGTGATCGCCCTCACCATTGTAACCGCTCCAATTTTCAAAATGCGTAGGGATATCATAACTACCCTCCGCATCGCCAATTATTGTTACATACTCAGGAGGACTATCCCATGCCTCGTAGGCTGTTTCAATGTAATTTTTTAAATTATTCGCATTATTAACTATTGCAGAGCTGGATACATAGTTAACCTCGTATCCCATTCTTCTTTTCCAATCCATCAAAACCTCAACAGTACCCAACAAATTTCCAATGTTATTAGGAAGGACGTATAAAATAGATGGTCTTTGGTATGGAATATTTTCACGATTAAGTGAGCTATAATTTTCTACAAGGGATTCGTATAGCGGCTCAAAAGCCCTTGACCTTTTATTTGGAAAAAAATTAATTGACTCTCTATTACCTGTTTCAATTAACTCAACCTCAATATCCATAAATTCTTCTAGTCGTTTTTCTTGAGGAAAGTAGCGAAAAGGTGAAACTGTGAGTGAAACCAAGGAAAGCTCTCTCATAGCCATTGGCTCAGATAATAAGGCAATATTAGTTGGATAAAAACTCTCAATATTTGAATAATTAGACTCAGATATGCTTTGATCAGAACCAAGTTCATTCCAATCTCCTTTTGGAGCAATATCAATATTTTCAATTACTCTGGATGATCCATAAGAAACCTGTAGAGAATAACTCTTTGAAGGGTCAACTGCGATAAATGTTGTGCGAGAGGGTAAGTCAGGAGCACCAACTGCTGATATTGAACTAGAGTTACTAAAATTTGGTTTTTTGTATGCTTTTCCATTTTTGTCGGATACGACGTCAAAGGCATACTCTGGGTTAGTAAATTTAACTAGTGCGTTACCGTTATTTTTACCAGTATAATTAAACCCATTATCTTCAGTTATGCTTGACGGACTTTCTGCGCCAATTAAAAAACAAAATATATATGATGAAATTATTATTTTAAATTTCATTTCTACTTCTCTTTTAATTAATAATTAAATAATGAAATATATTAGGAAAATAAACACTTCCAATAAAGGTTACAAGACCTGCTATTGCTAAATAAGGGGCAAATGGAAGAGCCCTGTCTCTATCAAATCCGTTTATAATTGCTAATATAATCCAAACTACTAAAGATAATAATGAAGCGCCAAATAGTGTAAGTGCCATTCTCATTGGGCCCAGCCAAATGCCAAGAACAAATCCCAGCTGAATATCTCCATATCCCATGCCTTGTCTCTTGGTTATCAAGAAAATAAACCAGATTAATAATAGTGGAATTACTGAGCCTACAATTACGCCATAAATAGCTGTTTTATAATTAATTTCTCCAGCAATCACACCATATATAACCACAACGGAGCCTACAATAATAAAAATAAGTGGAATCTGAAATGTGTGAAAATCAACCCAGCTTATTGCAAATAATATCCCTGCAAGTAAACTAAAAATTATTCCTTCCATTGAATTCAGAGTGCTCATACCCCATGTCCAGGACATTAGACAAAACAACTCCAGCTTAAGATCATTATTGGGAATAGTAAAACCATCTACCTTTAACCAATTAACTGTTGATTTTAAGAGCCTAGCATAAATAATGCTTAAAATTGAAATTAAAAATATATTTATACTATCCACTACAAACCCGACTGTAACGCTGAACCCAAGTGAAACACAGGTAAATACGTTAGTACAACCATAAGAGCAATCACACCTCCAACCATTAGGATCAAAAGGGGCTCAATTAAGGTCGTCATTCTTTCGACAAGGGCGTTTACCTGCTTATGATAATAATCTGCTGCTCTGTCTAACAAATCATCTATTTCACCCGTTTCCTCACCAGTAGAAACTAATTGAAGTAAAATTGATGGAAAGATCTCCGTTCTTCTCAAAGCTGTTGAAATGTTGTAACCATCTCGAATGTAGTTTGAAGCGTCTTCAACTGCCTTTTCATAAACCTTATTACCTACAACTTTTTTCAATAAGGCCATTGCCTCAAGAACGGGAACACCTGCACCAATTAAAATTCCGAATGTCTTACAGAATTTATTTAGTATTGATTGATCTAATAGACTACCAAAGACAGGAATTTTGAGCTTAATAGAATCAAGCACAAACCCTCCACGTTGCGTTTTGGATATCAAAAAGACTGTCAAAAACACCAGGATAAAATTAAAAAACATAAAACCAAGATTATCGGTTACCCAGGCACTAGAATAAATCATTTTCTGTGTAGAACCCGGAATCGAAGCACAAAGTATAGAATAAACTAAGGAAAATATTTGAAAAAT
>JAYPIC010000013.1:0-12122 GCA_038127595.1 bacterium
TTTCTAACCTGCTCTTTTCTAAACCTATCTACTAACATTTTATCTTTTGAAAACTCTGCCATAATGAGATTTTTTACTTCCTCATCAACAGGTGACATATGACTTTTAACATCAACGCCTTTTTTATTCAAAAATGATAAAATATCAGTATGTGATATATTTAACTCTTTTGCAATTTGAAATATTCTAATTACTGACATTTTTCCCTTAGATTAAATTTAATAAAATTATTCTTCCTCATCGTTTGTTAGGTCTAATTTACCATCGGAGTTTTCAACAGATAATTTAACTTCTTCAACTTCTCTTTCAATGAATGCCTGAACCATAGAGTAAACATTATCTAATTTTTCAGCTGATATGCCTTTTAAATCAACCAAGGACTCTTCATCAGCATCCATTAAATCACTCACTGTTTTTATCCCGCTATTAGCCAATGACTTACTTAATTTATCCTCAATACCATCTATATCTGCTAGAGAAGTATTTTGATCATTTTGCAAACGATTATACTGCTTAATTCCATAAGCATCTATTCTATATCCTACAACTTTGGAGGCAAGGTTGATATTCATACCATTTCTTCCGATTGCGGAATCGAGATTTTCATCCTCGAATATGGCAATGCAATATTCTTTTTCTTCATCTATATATAGATTTACGGGCTTAGCTGGAGATAATGCTCTGGTGATTAAAATCTCGGGTTGTTCACTGTAGTTAACAATATCTATTTTTTCATTATTTAGCTCGCGAACAACCGCTTGTATCCTGCTACCTCGCATACCAACACATGCACCTACAGGATCAATTCTCCTATCATTTGACTTTACTATTATTTTAGCCCTGTCACCGGGTTGCCTAGCAATTGAAGTTATATCAATTATACCATCTTCAATTTCAGGGACCTCCATTTCAAAAAGCTTGTTCAAAAAATGATTATCACTTCTACTGACAACTATATCAGGCCCTTTTGAGGTAATTTCAACTGACTTTATGATACTTCTTACAGTGTCTCCACGTCTATACCTTTCAGAAAAAATTTGTTCACTCCTTGGCAATCTTAGCTCTGCTTGGTCTATATTTATATATACATTATCCCTTTGTACTTGATGAACAACACCGATAACAATCTCACCAATCCTATTAGCATAATCATCATATATGTAATTTCTTTCAACATCTCTTAATTTCTGTGAAAAAAAATGTTTTGCAGTATTTACAATTCTCCTCCCAAAAACTCTTAAATCTATTACCTCAACAAAAATATCTCCAATTGAAAGCCCCTCAGCTGCTTCAGGTTCTTTTGCTATTGCTTCCTCTAATGTAATTTCAACCTTGTAATCATCGATCTCTTCAACGATGGTTTTCTCTGCGTATATCTCAATTTCGCCTTTATCAAGATTAACAATGCAACTACAGTTTGATGAATCACCATATTCTCTCTCAATGATGTATAAAAATAACTCTTCCAAAATAGAAGCTAATTCAGACCTTTCAACATTTTTTTCTCTGGCTATCTCGGAAAAAACTTCTATTAATTCTCTATTTACCAAAACTCCTCCTAATCTTTAGTCAATTGAAACTTTTATTTTTGCTGATTTTATATTTTCAAAAAAAATAAAATAATCCTTTTTACTTTTCCTCAGCATTATACCTTCATTTTTAACATCAACTAATGAAAATGTATCACAAACAAAGCTGGAATCATTTTCATAATATTCAAGTAGTATATTTCTACCAATATTTTTTTTATATTGAAACTTTTTTACTAAGTTAGAACCTATTCCGGGTGTTGTAACCTCTAATCGACATCCATTTGGAAACATAGATAAAATACTATCATCATTTTTGATTCGTTTGGCTATATTAGAAGTTTCTTTGATAGTAATATTATCAAATGAGTCAATAGTAACTTTGACGAAATCTGAACCAGAATTATGAATTAAATCCATTAAAACTATGCCTTCAGAAAGGTGATTTTTAATTATACTTCTTAAATTTTCCATATCTCTAAAAAAAACAAAAGTGGGTCTTTCAACCCACTTTATTAAAGCAAAATTATGATATATAAGTAATTATTACAACAATCATTTAAAAGGCAGACAATAATCCCTCAAATTCATTTATTTTTTGATTAATATGAGAAGGAAGATTTTTGCTATTTAAAATTTTTTCAACTTCAGTTTTTGCACCTTTTAAATCATTCATCTTTATTAACGTATTAATTTTTAACAATTTTAATTCAAGCCTAGAAACATCATTTATATCAAAATTATTTGCTATCGCTATAATATCTAAACTTTTTAAAAAATCATTCTCATTAAAAGAAATATCAACCAAACGTTTAATAGCACCACAAACAAATGTTGCCTTTTTAGTATTATCCAAAAAATCATTTAATAAAATTTTAGCCTCATCGAATTCACCTAAATCATAAGCAATTTTACCCAGATAATAATTGGAAAAAATTTCATTTTCAGTACCTTCATAATTTGAGGAAACACTTTCAAACTGAAATTTTGCATTATCATAATCTGAGTTGGAATAAGCAACTAAAGCGGCACCAAAGGCGGAACTAGACTCTAACTCAATGTCATTTTGATTATTTACGTAAATTGATCCTATAATAATAATTGCTACAAAAAAAATTAAAACATTTATTACAGTTTTTCTATTTTCTTCAAATCCATTTTCAATTTTCTCAAAAGTCTCCAAAAATGGATCTTTTTTAATTTCTTTTCTTAAAATTTTACGACTAGGTTTTAACATTTTTGATTTTTCCTTACCAATTTAGTACCCTCGGCAGGAATCGAACCTGCATCTAATGCTTAGGAGGCACTTGTTCTATCCATTGAACTACGAGGGTATACAGGTTAATTCTTGACGATAAACGGGCAAAATATAATATTTATAATGTAGACTTAAAATACTGAAATACTAATTGATCGTTTCAAGAAACATTAATCTTAGTAACTTATATTAAATAAGATTATTCAAGCTATGTAAATCATCCTTCCGTTCAATAAATAATAGTTTTTTCACCAACATTCATTAAATGATTTTTGATATATTAATATTATTTCAAATAAGTTAATTCTTAAAAATGAAATTTGAATAAATATTTTTTAATCTGATGATGAAGATAGATAGAATGACTCTGATTTAAGATTTCTAGTCATAAGAATATTAACTTCCTCTATTGGGTCGGCATTTTCATAAAGAACCTTATAGACGGAGTTGCAAATTGGCATTTCAATTTCATACTTTTCACTTAATCTTTTTATTGAAAATGCTGATTTAACACCTTCGACAACCATATGGCTTTTACCAACAGCATTACCAAGAGTCATCCCTCTTCCAATGCGTTCCCCCAACTTTCTATTTCTACTATGGATTGATCCACAAGTAACAATAATATCACCTATACCAGCAAGTCCAAAAAATGTTTCAAATTTTGCTCCCGATTTTAGACCAAGTCTTGCAACCTCTTTTATACCGCGGGTAATTAATGCAGATTTTGTATTATCTCCATATCCAAATCCATCACAAAAGCCAGCAGCAATAGCAATAACATTTTTAGCAGAGCCACAGATCTCGACCCCGATCAAATCTTCATTAGTGTAAACTCTAAATTTGTTTGTAGAAAATAGACCTTGTACAATTTTAGAGGTCTCAATATTTTTTGATGCTGCTACAACTGCTGTGGGCATATTGGATACAACCTCCTCAGCATGACTTGGACCAGAAATGGTCACATAATTTGATAGGCTACCATTTACCTCAAAAATTACCTCACTCATTATTTTAAGTGTCTCATTTTCTATTCCCTTTGCTATATTAATGATTATTGCAGAGGGGTCAATATGCTTTTTTGCTTTTGTAATTACTGCCCTGATATGTTGTGATGGAACAGCAAGCACAATAACATTAGCTTGGTTCACTGCGGATTCTATTTCAGGAAAAAAAGAGATATTTTTATTAAAATTAATATCATTAAGAAGATAGTGCTTTCTCGAGGATTGCATTTCATTGATTGCTGACTCATTTCTGTGCCAATATCGAACAAAAATACCCTTTTCTGCTAGAATTACACCTAGCGCAGCACCCCAAGATCCACAACCAAGAAAAGTTACAATTTTATCTGACATATATCATAATTCAGAGTACATCGCACTAATGACCTCTGACCAGTTATCATTGATCTGCTTCCGCCTTATTTTCAAAGTTGGAGTTAATTCACCTTCGTCTATTGAAAAATCTCTTGGTAAGATTGAAAACTTTTTTATCTGCTCAGGATTAGAAAATTTTTGATTCAGCTTTTCAATCTCATCAGAAACAAAATTAAAAATAACTTCATTATCTGTAAAATCAGATAGCTTTTTATTATTTGAAATGATGAGTTCGTTTTGCTTAACTGGATCTTTGGGTATATCATTTACATCAATCCCAATGTAATCTCTTAGTATTACGCCCATATCTAGCGTTATTAAAGCGGAACAGAACTTTCTATCATCCCCAACCAAGTAGCATTGGGAAACAATTGGAATTGATTTCATCGTTTCCTCGATTACTAACGGCGCAATATTTTTACCGCTTGAACTAACGTAGATTTCCTTTTTCCTTCCTGTTATAAATAGGTAACCATCAGAATCTATTTTGCCTACATCTCCCGTGTGAAGCCAGCCATCGATGATAGTTTCATCTGTAGCTTTTTTGTTCTTATAATACCCTTTCATTACATTCTCACCTTTAATCAAAACTTCACCGTCAGAAGCTATTTTTAAATCAAAAAAGGGCATACATTTACCAACAGATCCTATTTTATTATGATCTCCATAATTTATAGATATTCCAGCAGTGTTTTCTGTCATGCCATACCCTTCATATATTGGTATCCCTAAATAATGAAAAAACTCTAAAATATCAGGATTTATTGGAGCAGCGCCTGAGATTGAAAAACGGTTACTTCCAAAACCAGCAGCTTCTCTTAATTTCTTTTTAAAAATTGAAGCTAAACCAGGTATTTTAAGTCCTACTCTAAGAATTGCTTTCGAATCAATAGCAGCTTTCAAATTGGAATAAACCTTTTCATAAATCCTAGGCACACTAATAAAAAGATGAGGCTGAATTTCTTTAGCATAATCAATTGTATTCAAAGGGCTATCAACCACAGACATATGTAAAGCTCTACGCACCCAATAATGATTATCAACTAGTTGACCAAATACATGAGCTAGGGGTAACCAAGAAACGTATCTATCGCCTTGATCAAATTTTAGAACATCACCTACTGAATCAAGCTCTATTTTAAAATTATTATGAGTAAGTTCTACTCCTTTAGGATTTCCAGTAGTTCCAGAAGTATATATGAGTGAAGATGTATTATCGCCCTCAATACTATTCATTCTATCTAAAATATCATTATCAGATACATCCAATCCTTTAGCAATGAAATCATCCCAACTAATTACTTTATCATTATTAATAGCTTTAATATCATCTCCCATTAGCACAACCGTCTCAAGTGATTCAATTTTATCTAAAATTGATTGTAGCCTCACAATAGGCATTTTATCTTCTTCTTCATTATCATTTGGATTATGACCAACAAAAATAATTTTAGAATCTGAGTTACCTACAATCCATTCAACCTCCGCAGAAGATGAAGTATGATACACAGCTACGGATGTACTATTAATCATTTGCATGGCACTATAGCAACCAAACCACTCTTTTCTATTATAACTATAAATAGAACCTTTATCTCCTGCCTTCATATTCATCGCGATTAAAGATTTAGCTATTTTCATAACATAATCATAGTACTCAGACCATGTAAATGTAGACCATACATCATCAATCTTTTCGGAAAGGGCAGGTTCATTGGGATATTTATTTTTATTATACAATAGATATTTTGGAGTATAGCTCATATAAATGATTCCTTCATAATTGTTCAATTTAATTAATATAAAGTAATTATTTCATGCAACATAAAACATATAAAATTTTTGATATAATAAATTTGAGTCGAATCAATTACTTGACAGTTAAACATATGTTAAAATAATATTGTTATATAATTTTTGAGTAATTTGTATATAAAGCCGGGGTGGCGGAATTGGTAGACGCGCCTGACTCAAAATCTGGTGGGTGCAAGCCCGTGGGGGTTCGAGTCCCTCCCTCGGTACTTTCTACATTTAGTGTTTACTTATATTTTTTTATTTTTCCCTTGACTAATAATATTATATCCTATACTTTTAAGCAATAAAGGTGCTGGTTTGGTACCTTTGGTATGTGGAAGGGGTAGATGTTCACTGTGTTCCGAGGTCATTGTGAAATCTGCCCCAATTTTTTTATACACTGATTGTAATAACCTGTAAAACCTATTATTACTATATATATATGATATAATTAAAATTATACATTAAATATAATATTAAGATTTTTCCATATTAGTATTAATCTGACTAGCAAAAAATCTGAGAAAAACATCCAACATAATCTATTACTTTAAGTGCTTTGTATTTAGAATGTAAAATCTAAAAAAAACCTTCAATATATTTATTAACTGAATCGTTTATATCTTGCCAATAATGACCTTTTCTTTTGAGTTTATTTATAATTTTTTCTCTAAGAATATGATTTTCTCGAATATCATCAGGGGTATATTTTTTCAAAATTTTAAAAATAATGCTCTCTATTTCTATTTCACTATAAATAGAGAATAAAATATTGGAAATCATATCATCAGAAGTAATATACTTTTTTAATTTATATTTTAAAGCTATTGGACCAAGTGAGTTTTGATTAATCTGATCTTTTGAAAATGCCAAACCAAATTCTTCATCATTGATCCAACCATTTTTCTCAAAATCGATTAAAACTAATTCAATATTAGTTGAATCATAATTTTTTGCTAGCAGCTTTTCATAAAGCTCTTTTTTGCTACGCATGCGGTAACTAAGTAATGCCAAACCTGCATTTTTAAGATTTTGATATTCTTGTTTCGATAATAGATTTTCTAAATTCGAAGCATCAATCTCTCCTCCTTCTTTTATCGATTCAGATATTAAAATACTATTTGAAATCTCAAGGGTAGCGCCGTTGTTAAGTTTTACAAAAAATAAATCCTTGCTTCTTTTTTTGGGGTATATTGATAATATTCTATTTTTTTTCTTCAACATCAAGTCCCATAAAAGACTTAACCTTTTTAATTATTTCGGAATAAATATCAGGGTTATCTAATAAGTATTTTTTAGAATTTTCTTTACCTTGCCCTATTTTCATATCTCCATATGAAAACCATGCGCCAGTTTTTTCAATGATATCCCCTTTGATTGCTAGGTCAATGATATCGCCTTCTTTGGATATACCTTTACCATACATAATATCAAATTCCGTCATTTTGAATGGAGGTGCTACTTTATTTTTAACAACTTTTACTCTAGTACGGTTACCCACCATATCAGTTCCATCTTTAAGACTGGTAATCCTCCTGATATCCATTCTCACAGAGGAATAGAATTTTAAGGCCCTACCGCCAGGTGTTGTTTCTGGATTACCAAACATTACACCAATCTTCTCCCTTATTTGATTTACAAATATAACTGTTGTATTGGATCTACTAACTGTTCCAGTAAGTTTTCTAAGAGCTTGCGACATTAATCGAGCTTGCAGTCCCATATGTGAGTCCCCCATTTCACCCTCAAGCTCCGCTCTTGGTACTAATGCTGCAACCGAGTCAACTACAATAACATCTAAAGCACCACTACGCACTAATGTTTCTGTAATTTCTAATGACTGTTCTCCCGAGTCTGGTTGGGAGACGAGTAATTCATCCAAATTAACCCCAAGATTTTTTGCATATTCAGGATCTAAAGCATGTTCAGCATCAATAAAAGCAGCATATCCCCCTGCCTTTTGAGCCTCTGCAACAATATGTAATGTTAAAGTAGTTTTTCCTGAAGATTCTGGACCAAATATCTCGATTATTCTACCTTTTGGTACGCCCCCAACACCTAATGCAACGTCTAAAGATAAACAGCCTGTTGGGATAATGTTATCGCTAATACTTACATGGTCATCTCCCATGCGCATTATAGCACCTTTACCGAACTGGCGGTCAATCTGATTAATTGCTAAGTCTAGAGCTTTTTCTTTCTTTGTATCTGAAGCCATATCAATATTCCTTTGTAATTTATTTTTCTAAAAATGAAAATGTATTTAAAGTTTCGTATACTACACCCTCTGCTAAAGTCTTACTCTCTAATAATTGAATCTTATCAACAGAAAACTCAACTTCATCGTATGTTGAATTTAAAAATATTGATAAATCAGGATTAAACTTTTGAGGATAATTAATTTTTGCTACTGTAATATGCGGAATAAATAATTCTGAATTTTTTTTAAAGCCAATTTGAGACATTTTATCATTTATTTTCACGACTAAAGCTTTTAAAGCTTCAATATTACCACCAACGCCAAGATATAAGACAGATGGTTTAGATTTATTAGGAAAACAACCTGTTTCATTAACATTAAGAACAAAAGGGTTTATTGAGCAAACAACATTTTCAACTTCTTTTCTAATTTCAGCTACCTTTTCATCGGATACTGACCCCAAAAATTGAACAGTAAGGTGTAAATTATTATGTTTTACCCATCGTATCTCAACACGCTCATTTTCGCAAGTAGATGTAAGCATTTGCTTTATATTTTTTACCAAATTTGGTACAGGAATAGATAAAAATATTCTCATGGTTTTAATTATTATTGCTTAAAATAAGTTTTAAAACTGCTTGACTAGTTCGAATTTTATTAGCTTCTCTATTAGATGAAAAATTGAATTTTTGTACAAATGATAACTTTTCATCACAATAACCTACATAAACTAACCCTACTGGTTTGGCTTCACTACCACCATCAGGCCCAGCTATACCTGTAACCGATACTCCAATGGAGGAATTGAATTTTTCTTTAACATTTTGAGCCATTTCAATAGCAACTTCTTCGCTAACTGCTCCAAAATTCTTAATATTATCTGGGTTTACATTCAATTGATCAATTTTTGATTCATTGCTATAGCTTATAACACCACCAGCATAAACTGCAGAGCTACCTGAGACTTGAGTCAAACGATGACCTATCAAACCGCCAGTACAAGACTCCGCAGTAGATAATGTTAGATTTTCTTTGTGTAGATTATCTATTACAATATTTTCAATATTCTTGTACCCATTATCATAAATGTATTTTTTCAAATGCTCATTTATACTAATTTTAAGTTCTTCTAATTTTTTAACATCATAACCAGAAAGTCTAATGTCAACTCCATATACGGAAGGATAATAACCTACATTAACAGAGTCTTCTTCTTGAAAAAAATTTCTTATGTTTTCAAAAATTACAGATTCTGGCAAACCTGTTGTCCTAATGTTTATGCTCGATATTTTTAATTTTATCTTTTTCTCAATTATAGGCAACACCGCATTATTCAACATAGATTCCATTTCAGATGGAACACCTGGTAAGACAATAAGAATAATTTTATTTTTATCATACATCAGCCCTCTCGCTGAACCGATTTCATTTGGAAGCAAAACACCATTATCGGGCGAAACAGCCTGAGACTTACTACTATTTGGAAGCGAGTGTCCTAATTTTGAAAATCTCTTACATAAAACTTCCCAATAATCTTTATCAAAAACTTCTTTACTGCCAAAATAATCAAAAATTACTGCTCTAGTTATATCGTCATCTGTAACGCCTAAACCGCCAGTACATATAATTAAATCTGTATTCGACGAGAATAATAAATTTAAAGTATCAGTAATTCTTGTACTGTCATCTGGAATAGTTAAATGAGAGTTTACAGATACACCAATTGATGAGAGTTTCTTACTTATCCAGCTGGCATTGGTATTGATAGTTTTGCCAGATAAAAGCTCATTTCCTATCGTTAATATTGATGCTCTCATCCGGTGAAATAAACAAGGCTCTGTGTTATGAGTAGCGCAAAAATACCTGCTACGACATCATCCATCATAATTCCTGTGCCTGATTTAATATCATCCATTCCTTTTACTGGTCCTAATTTTAAAATGTCAAATATTCTAAATATTGTAAAAGACAAGAATCCCCAAGCAAAAGAGTGCGGTATCAACCAAAGGGCTATCCATTGACCAACCCATTCATCTATGACAACTTCCGGTGGATCCTCTTTTTTTATCGATTCAGAATAGATTGTGGAGACAGCAACACCTATAAAAAAAAGTATTAAACTGCCGTATAAAATAAAAACACCTTCAATATAGAAACGAAGATAGTACCAAGATAAAAAGGCTAAAAAACTACAAATAGTGCCAGGAGCAAGTGGAATACGTCCTACGTAAAATACAGTTGAAATTATTTCAGCAACTTTATTCACTAATTATTTCTAATAAAATCTTTAATTACAAATCTATTTGAATATAGGTAAATAAAACCAGTATATGCTGTAAATATAGCCGTAAATAATGTAAGCATATAAATTATTTTATATTGCTTTATTAAACTTAAAGTAGGAATGAATAACTCCATATTAAAGCTCTCTAAGGTAAGGAAGATTAAGGTTAGAATTATAATAGTTAATTGAAATGCAGTTTTATATTTCGAAAGCTTAGAAGTAACAAATTCAAAACCTTTATTTGAAATTATCCACCGTAGCCCAGTAATAAACATATCTCTAAATGTAATAATACCAACCATCCAAAAATCAATAATTCCAATGAAAGCAAATGAGAAAAATGCAGATAATACTAGAATCTTATCTGCTAATGGATCTAGAAACTTACCTTGAGGAGTTATTTGATTATATTTTCTTGCCAAATGACCATCGTAGGCGTCTGTAATGGCTGCAACTGCAAATATAATTAAAGCGAGCAGTTTATCATCTGAGAATAGAAAGATGATAAATAATGGAGTGAGAATTATCCTGAACAAAGAAAGTAAGTTTGGCAAATTCATACTGATGTCCTACCCTCCATCGCTCTGACTAATGTAAGTTCATCCATATACTCAAGGTCGCTTCCTACAGGGAGGCCCCTAGCTAATCTGGTGACATTTACACCCAATTCCTCAAGTTTTTTTGATAAATATAGACAAGTTGTATCTCCCTCGACGCTGGGATTTGTAGCTAATATTACTTCCATCCCGCTAACAACTCTTTTATACAAGTTATCTAAGTTTAGGTCATCTGGACCAATTCCATCTAATGGTGATAAAACCCCACCTAACACATGATATTTCCCTTTAAATGAGTTAGTTCTTTCAAAGGAATAAATATCTTGAGGCTCTTCGACTACACAAATTATGTTGCCATCTCGATTTTGATCCGTACATATATTACAAATCTCTAACTCAGACATTATACCGCATTCGAAACAAAAACGTATATTTTCCTTAATTTCCTTTATTGCACTCGCTAGAGCAATATTTTCTTTTTGATCTGACTTTAATATAAAAAAAGCTAATCTCTGAGCTGTAGCTTTACCAACTCCAGGTAATTTAGCCAATTGTTCAATTAAAAGATTTGCAGATTTTGGATACAAGGACATTCTACAAGCCAGGTATATTTAATCCTGAAAGCATACCGCCAGTCACTGAATTCATTTTTTCTTTCGCAGATGCTTGCGCATCAGCAATGCCCTTGTTCACAGCAGATATTATCAAATCTTCAACAATTTCCTTATCTTCCTTAAGCGAATCATCGTCCAGTCTAAGCTCTAATATTTCAAGTTGGCCATTAATTTTTACTTTTACCATTCCTCCACCTGATTCAGAGTTCACAATTATATCAGACAACTGTTCTTGAACCGTTTCCATTTTCTTTTGCATTTCTTGCGCTTGTTTAAGCATTTTAGACATATTGCCTTTAAACATCTATTTTCTCCTATGTTATAATTTCACCATCAAAAAGATCAACAACCTTATCCCTTACCTGCTCATCGTTCTCAGAATCAGGTGTATTACCTTTGATATTAATTCCAGATGATTTGTTTTCTTTTTCAACACCTTTTTGAACTTTAAAACTTACTCCATTACCAAAAATTTCACTTAAAATTGTATTTAGACTATCTCTATTT
>JAYPIC010000013.1:12132-23976 GCA_038127595.1 bacterium
ACATGAAAATCAAGAGTGCTCGTAATTTCGATTATTATATCTGATGATGAAATACTAATCGGCTTACTTTTATCAAGTATAGAGGCTACCGATGGCTTTTTAACGTGGATACTATCGATAAAATCTTGCCATTTTTCATTAATGAAATTTAAATCTAATTCTTTGACAATACTTTCTACATCTTCATCTTCAGTCTTTTTAGTGTTATCTTTTTTGACATTATTTTCTAATTCATCCATGTGATTATTTAAATTTTCTTCTGCTTTTTTAGACCTAATTAAATTGGCTTTTATATCTGTTACTTCTTCCTCTTTTATTTCATTATCAATATGACTTTTTTCTACTTGAATTTGATTTTCTGTCGTATTAGCCAAATTCGCATCATCTTTTTTTTCACTTAATAAATTATTGGTTTTACTGTCAACGGGTAATGAGGCTTTTTCTTTTGTATTTACAGAATTTTGTTCAATATGCTTCGAGGACAAGAAGCTTTCAATAGATACAGATTTATCCATTTCTAATAATTTTAATGATGAAAACTCTAGTAATAAATAAGGATCATCTGAACGGCGGATTTTTGAAGATAAATCTGTTAGAATTTGAAGCGAACGTAAAAGGTCTCTTCTATCCCATTTTGATGAATGAGAAATATACTGTTTTTTACTTTCATCATTTATTTCTAACAGATCTGATCCTCCATCAATTTGAGAATACAATAAGTTTTTCATGTGGTTTGATAGGCCACTTACTATTTCTTCAGCAGGAACGCCATAGCTTAAAAACTTATCTAATGAATGAAGTAACTGGTTACCATTTTTATCTAGGAGAGAATGAGTATATTCAAAAAAAATATCATTCGGTATAACTCCGAGTGCTTGAGTGGTCTTGCTACTAGAAATCTCAGAGCCACAAAAACTGATAACTTGGTCTAAAATACTCAGCGCATCTCTCATGCTTCCATCGGCTTTTCTTGCAATTAATTGCAAGCTGTCTGCATCAAAATCAATTGACTCTTGATCAAGTATGAAAGTTAAACGAGATATAATGGTATCAGTAGCTATTCTATTAAAATCAAATCTTTGACATCTAGATATAATAGTAGCAGGTACTTTATGTATATCGGTTGTGCAGAATATAAATTTTCCATGTTCAGGAGGTTCTTCCAAAGTACGAAGTAGTGCATTAAAAGCTGGGTTTGTTAGCATGTGAACCTCATCAATTATGATCACTTTATAGTTTCCAACCATGGGTGCAAATTTTATTTGTTCACGAAGATTTCTAATTTCTTCAATACCTCTGTTGGATGCTCCATCTATTTCCAACACATCTAATGCGCGACCTTCTGCTATCTCTAGAGATAAATTTGTTGATGGATCAAAATCATACCTTGGCCCACCATCAGCATTCAACGCTCTTGATAAAATTCTAGCTGTAGTAGTTTTTCCAACTCCTCGCGGCCCCGTAAACATATATCCCTGGGCTACACGCTCTAATTTAAAAGCATTGATCAACGTTTTTGTAACATGATCTTGCCCAACTATATCCTCAAAAGTTTGAGGTCTCCACTTAAGTGATAATACTTTATATGACATATGTTTTTGGCCGTGCAATTATGTTTGGAAATCTCATAAATGAATACCTAATACCTAAACAGCTCAAATCCAATTAACTGCAAGCACACAAAA
This sequence comes from bacterium, assembly GCA_038127595.1. GTDB lineage: Bacteria > Fidelibacterota > Marinisomatia > Marinisomatales > UBA1611 > TMED80. Next base: position 13,818 of record JAYPIC010000013.1, read on the forward strand.
AAGAAAGCTTACCGCTGCTCCTTTCCAGGCCTGACGGAGTTCACTCATTTAATGTTGCCACAGGACTAAATTATCAACACTGCTAAGCATTAAATGATCAATCGATAAAATCCTAGCATAAGTATCGATCCTGCTATAGCGGATTGCAGGCAACAGGGCACCGCTAACTCCCCACCTAGCACGGCCTAAAATTAATTTTCAATTCACTATTAATTCTAAATGTATACTTATTTATTAAATAACAAAAAAGTATGAACTAAAACGATGATAAAGCTAAACATAAATAATAAATTTTCTTAAACATTAAATGAACGATAAACATTGTTGATAAAAAGGATATAAATCAAAAAATTACTACAATTTTAATTTCTTCAATTTCAAACCAATCCCAAAAGTTTGACCTATCTAGCTTAATAACACCATCTTTGAAACTAAATCGTAATCTTTTACGGTACAAAGATTCTGTAAACCACAAAGAATTCTCTCTTCGATAATAAATTGCTATAAATGGAGGACTGTCAGTAACAAGTTCTGGAATTTTTAGCGTACAAATCGCCTCGTTAAACTCACCCTCTGCTGTTACAAAGTCTAACTTTGAAAAACTAAATACTTTTTTTGTAAGCGGTGAGAAAGAGCGATGTTTTTCTAGTGCCTCTTGGCTAAATAATACTGAAAATACAAGTAGGTGTAAAAAAATAGTTTGGAAGCGAATATTCACCTCCAAATTTGGCACTACTTTTTGCTACGCCCAAACAAACCTTTTTTCTTTGGAGGTTCTTCTTTGGCTTCCTCTTTAGCAGCACCATCATCAGCAATACCTTCCAGCCTTTTTTCCCAATCACTTGCATCCTCAGGAACTTCAGAGGGGGCTTCTGAACTAGCAGAAGATTGTTCAGGGTTTTCCCAAATTTCTTTTAATTTTTCATGGCGCTTAACAGAATTATCGCGCAAATGTTCGAGCATTTCGCTTACCTCTTCATCAAAGTCAGCAATTGTCTGTTCCATTCTTCTGATTAATTCTTCTTGCAGTGGACCACCATATCCTTCGCCAACCTTTTCCATTAAGTTTCCAAATTGCTCGATTAAATATTGTTTTTGAGGGTCAACCATTGGCTTATCCTCACCATTGCCATTATTTGTTCCAGCCATAAAGACTCCATTTATTACTTAACATTTTTTTCATACTCCTCTTGAGACAAAATAAAAGTCTCAGATGGTGTTAATAATGTAGCAAGTGCTTCATATAACTCACTACTAAATAATAACCCCATTACAATACCGTATAATCTATAGTACCAAGACTCATCTAACCTAGGACTTCGTTGACTATTATAGATAGAAGCTACATTCAAACCCATCGCTCCACTTAATACGTAAATATACGACTTTAATAGTAAAAATTCATTACTATAAAGCCTGTATGATATTCGTTTAACATCATTCAAATTGATCTGCTCGACTTCCCTTGGGGTTTGTATAGAAATAAGACTATTATCAAATGAAACTAGAGTTCCATTTAAACGCATATTTTTATTATCAACTATTTTTACGAATTGGGGTTTTTTTAGGTTGGTAAGAATGTCCGATGCTCTTAAAAAATCCATACCCGCATACATGATTGCACGAGCCTCTTCCGTGAATTCTGGCTGAGTATTAATTTTATTTTGAAACCTGGTAAACTGATTCAAAGACATTTTCTTTTCGTATGTCTTTTCTTTCCCTTTTCGATTTACGACTATTCTAACCTTATAACCAGTGAAACTAGTAGAATAGACTTGGGCGCTAATAAAATTTCTAACCTTTGGAAAAATTCTATAGAACCTATTTTCATGGATATCAATCAAGGTACCTACTCGAGGACTTAAAATAACTACCTCGTCTTGCGCTATTACCGCACCAAAAACCAAAAGCGCAGAGAGCAAAAATTTGAATATTGCCATTTATTTAAAAACTAAATGCTGTTTCGACCTTTGTTTGTCTAACCGGCTCTAATTTACCAGAACCATTGTCTCTATAAAATTCACTGTACTCCCAAATCAAACTAACACCTTTACTCATTTCATACCCTACTCTGTAACCCATAATCGTGTTCTCAGATGGGTTATCAAAATCAAAGGGGTCTTTATCATTATTTCGTCTATAGAATGCATTTGCAACACTCAACTTAGGAATATTGTCAGTATTAACATTAATTACAGCATTAAAACTGCTGTACTCTATCGTATCTGCAGTCATAGAGGCGTAGGAAGCATTAAAATTGATTAAGTTAAATAAATTCATATTCGCGGAACCATATACACCACTAGATGTCCAGTCATTATCATAACCCTCAAATATTGCCATATCTTTTGTTTTAATCGAGGTTTCATTTCCTTGCGAAGCACTAATTACTCGATTTAAATCGTACGATTGATCAAAAAATTGCGGCACATAGGATCCTTTAACCGATCTATATTCAAGAGATAGATCAAGTAATCCAAACAACTTAGATCTTATACCAGGTATTGTTGCCCCAGTACCTGATCTTTTCGGACGATAAAATAACGTATCGGAATCCGTATTTGTTGTCACAACTTCTGGAAATAATAAAGTGTTGATTTCTGTGTACACTGTAAGTGAAAGCATCTTATTAGTAAGTACTGGATAAGAGACATCAAACGACCATGCAGAGACCGAGGCTTTATTTTCATCAATACTAAATGGCCTAGCTTTTATTTCGACATTGTCATCATTTATATCTACAATATTATCTCCATCCGCATCTATGTCTACAAGTGAATCTGGCACAGACGAACCATGACCAGGATCAGGCCAACCATCTCCATCAGTGTCATTCCAGAGCGAACTATCAGATGGAAAATCATCAAACACATCCGGAAAAGAGTCGCCATCTTTGTCTTTCATTGAAGAAAACATATTTGCATCTGAAATGTAATTCAAACCAATTGTAAGGGGTAAAGACTCCGACACCTTATATTGTGCTCTTAAACCTAATATTGTACCTCCTCTAGAAAAATCTTTTACGTTTGACAAAAATAATTCTCCTCCAATAGAACCAATATTGAACCCAGTATTGATACCAACTCTCCTAACTGTTGGAAATTCCATCATATTTGAATAACCGCGCATTAGACCGCCTTGACCAAGTGTCATATTTTCGATAGAGCCATATTTTGCCCAAAATGGAGATGTTTTTTCACCATAACGTATATATAAAATCTTATCATATATAAGATCCGGATCATTATCGAAATCCCATTCATCTTGGCGAATATTTCCCTCATTATCCATATAAACAACAAGATCTAAACCGATGCCGATACCTGCTAAATTTATCTCTGGTCTCAGCGCCAACTGGTTATACAATGTGCCATCAATAGTTGCTGAGCCAATCCCTAATCCCATACCAAAAGGTTTTTTTGGCGCATCAGGCGAATCAGCTTTTGCATCAGTATTTGATTCATTATCGACTTCGCCGCTTTCATTTTCAATTCTTTCCGGCATATCTTTTTCAATAGTTTTACGATCTTCATTAATATCAAGAGCGTCATTCTTCTCTTCTAAATCCTCAATCTCATCTCTTTCTGATGGCTTTTTATTTTCCTCTAAATTCTGCTCAAGTTCTGGATCTTTTGGATATTCATTTGGACCTGCAGGTGCTTGCATTAAGCTACCAGATGAGCCGCTCAAAGCCTTTTGCCCGGGGCCTACACTAACCGTCTGACCACTCACTGAGTTAAAAACATCAAACAGCCCCTCTTTCCCAATGAACTGGTCAACGCCTGAAGGGTTAATCATAGCAGCAAATTCAGTGCCTTTTACACTAGCAACACTGACAGGAGAAACCACTCTAAAAGTTTTAGTTCTATTTTCTTTTTCAATCTTATTTAAAATGGTTCCAAACTCAATGTTAACAGATCTTGTGTTCTTTGTATCCATAATTTCAAATTGCGAGTTTGGCTTAATTTTTACAACCGACCTATCATCAATAAATATCAATGCAGCATATCCATAATCTCCTACCTTAATAGCATCGCCATTATTGATACTTCCTCCTACCTGCGCAATTTCATTGTAGGTTTGCATTCCTAATCTTTTGATCTTGACTACACCTTCAGCTTTAATCAATCTTGCAACAGATTCAGCTATACTGATATTGAAAACAAATAGTGATACAAAAATAATTTTGAAAATAATTGAATTGAAATACCGCATTTTTATCCTTTAAATCTTGGTCGAAAAATTAAATATCTATTTATATTGATACAAGACTGTATGTTGGCAGTAAGATAAGATCAATGATAATTTTAAAATTGAGCTATTCCCAATATTTGTTTTTACTTGTTTGTCCTATCCCAGGGTTGAAACCATTTGTTGGATCAAGTTCTTTGTAAAAGTCAGTCAATGATGGTTTTGCTAAATATTCGTGTCCAACATTATGCTCTGCAGGGTACTCTGCTCCAACATCATCATATATTTTTAATAATCTTTTTTTCAAAGCATCTGCATCTACCCCTTTTTTGACAATATAATTATGATGAAGCACGTGACAAAAAAGATGCCCATAGTATAGTTTCATTTCTAACTGATTATCAATTTCTTGTGGAAGATTTTCGAACCAGTTCTTCTCATTTCTTGGAAATGCGATATCTAATGAAATCATTTCGCCTAATTTATTTTCATTTAGAGCATGAAATCTACCAACTGCACTAGCAGCTACAAACCTGTGAAGCAATGCTTTATCAGCCTCCTTTTTATTACATTCAAAAAAAGAACCTTCATTATCTTCAAAAAAAGAAATTAAATAATTTTTAATCTCATCTATACCCTCATCTGACATTTCAATGATCCAATGATGCTCATATTTTTCATGGAATTCTTCCATGCGATTCGGTAAATGATTAGGCCAAAACAAGCTTAAAAATTGCATTAGTTTATCCGAGAACTTTCTCGGTAGAAATCTGAATTTTCCAGTTATAAGATCTACCCTGCGCTTAAACTCAAATAATTTAGGAATGAAACTTGGACCTAGTTTTTCTATGGCAATAAATGTATCTTTGCTATACTGCTTTGCAGCTTCATAACAATCTCTATGAACATATTCACCAGACTCAGGAAGATTTTTAAAATTAGAAAGTATATCTCTTCTAATTCTAGAAAAATTTTCAGGCTTATTACATCCGATATAAAAAACAGAACTTTTAGTAGGTTTCAGGTAAGTATCTAGCCTCACAGCGAAAACTGCTATTTTACCGGCGCAACCAGAGGCTGCATACAATCTCCTCTTATCGGCATTGTATCTAGCAGGTGTTTCTGCATCAACATCTCTTATTCTACTTTTGTATTCATTATCAGATGCAAGTTTCTTAGGAAATTGTATTTGGTCCTGGTTATAATTTTTTGATTGTAAATTGTTTAAAATTTCTTTCTCAGAATTCCCAAGATCTACCCCTAAATCATTAACAAGTTCAAGCTTTCCATCTAAATTAATCTTAGCATAAAGGGACAATTCGGTATACGCAGGCCCTCTTTTTACTAAAGCTCCTCCAGAATTATTACAAACTCCACCAACAATAGATGCACCAATACAAGAACTTCCAATTACAGAATGTGGCTCCCTTCCATATTTATCTAGTTCATTTTCCAACCCGAATAATGTACTTCCTGCTAAGCCTATAATCTGCTTACCTTCATTAATGATATGAATGTCATTTACTCTCATTGTATTTATAATCACGATTGGTCTATCATAATTATCCCCAAAAGGCGTTGATCCTCCTGTTAACCCAGTATTTGCAGCCTGCATTATTACAATGACATTTTCCTCAACGCACAATTTGAGAACATTCCAAATTTCAAATAAAGTTCCAGGCTTAACAACTGCCAATGCCTCACCCTCGCCATATCTCCATCCTTTACTAAAAGTATGTTTTTCCCATTTAGCGGTGAGTACATACTTGGAGCCCAAGCTGCTTTTTAAACTTTTTATGAAATTATCTTTTTTCAATTTTATTTTAATATTTATTTAATCTATTTCAATAATTATTCCATGCTATGTATTTTTATTTAAAAACACAAACTTTTCAGAATGTAAAATTCTTCAAAATACTTTCCATTTACTCAAATAGATGAAATAGAATTCAATTATTATATTACACTCATTACATTGTAGGTTTATTGAGTTATATGTAATTTGAATATAATCTCAATTAATTATTGGTATTTTTTTTGGCAACATTCACAAATTTAATATAATGAACCCTAAGATATTCTATCGCATTTTATTAATTACAATCAGCGTTTTTTCTCATGCTGCATCTGCTGATAAGGTTTTCATAGAGGGATCTGTTTCAGGCTCCGATGATAAACCAGTGAAAAAAGCTGAAGTTCAATTATTGGATGCTAAAAAGAAGAAAATTTTAAGTATTAAAACTGATAAAAATGGATATTTTAAAACTGACGAATTTGATGCTCAAAATTGCTATTTACAGATAGATAAGAAAAAAGAATCAGCTACAGTAAGCATTCGTTCATGGCCTTTAGAAAATAAAAATCTAACTGGTCTTAAAATCAAACTATCCAAAAAAGGAGAAGAAATAAAAAAATCTTTTGGTCCAAACCCTGAAATAAAAGAAGGTGGTGCTAACATGGCCGAAGGCGGACCGCCGAGTCAGTTAACAAAAAAGCAAGTCAAAAAGAAAAAAATACCAAAGAAAAAAGAAAAAGTATTTGTAAGCGGTAAGGTTGTTAATAAAAAGGGAAAGCCTGTCAAAAAAGCTACAGTTATTGTAATTGATCAGAATTACAATTCGGTAGCTGAACTCGAAACAGATAAAGAAGGTCTTTTTACCATTGAGAACCTAAAACCAGCCGATTATAACCTTACAATATCAAAGAGAAAAATGCTTGTAAAGTTCAAACTAAAATCTTGGCCAAAAAATAATCAAAACATTAAAGACATTGGCGTTACCTTAACTAAAGAAAAACAACAAGTAAATACTCTTACTTTTGGGCCAGAACCTCCACAAGCACACGCTGGCATTGATCAAGAAATGGCCTATGAAAAAAGTGTTTTCGTTGATGGATCTGAAAGCTACAACCCCAATAATATCATTGAATCATATGAGTGGAAAACTTTATCAGAAAATCTTACTATTGATAATCCAGCTGATCCTAGTTTCACTTTCTTATCCCCTGCAGTTGATGAAAATTTCATTTTTGAATTAACAGTAAGAGGTCCTGGCAATATCATTGATAAAGACACAGTAAATGTTAAAGTTTATAATAAAAATATTTTCCCCATTGCTATTGCAGGAGAAGATCAAATTCTTGATATAGGTGATCCAATAATACTAGACGGTTCAAAAAGTAATGACCCTGACGGTCAGATAAAATCTTTCCAATGGCGTCAGCTTTCTGGAGAAAAAACTACTTCAAAAAGCAGAAAGCAAGCGGTCATAAACTTAAAAACAACTTCATTGTTTGTTGATACACTATCATTTGAGCTCAAAGTAGAAGATAAATATAATTTCGATCTAGATACAATTAATGTGTATGTGATGGACATTCCGGAACCATTGGTAGTCATAACAAGTAGCTCTAGCGCTCAGGAAAATATCGGAGCTGCAAAAATTTCTTTGGGCGTATCTGCAAAGTCAGGGAAAAAAACCTCTATTCATGCATTTACTAGAGATAGCACAGCACTGGGAAATGGTAAAGATTATACGAACATTAATGAGGTAATTTTTGTTCCAGCTGGAAAATCAAGAATTACATTTCCATTAAATATCAATGATGACAATATTGACGAATATGATGAACAGATTATTATAGACCTCATTGACTCTACGGTTACAAATGCAAATACAGGTTCTGCTAGAAAGCATGTTTTAACAATAATTGATAATGACCCTCCTCCAGATGTTGAATTCATCACATCAAACACATCTGTTTCTGAAGCTAATGGCAAACATATCGTCATATTAAATCTTAGCAACCAGAGCGGAAAAGAGGTATATGTAGATTATCAAATAGAAATAAGTAGTTCTGCAGTTAATGGAGAGGATTATACTTTCCAAAATGGCACTTCTTTTTTTCCAGCAGGAAAAACTAGGGATACGTTAGATATAACACTAATTAATGACACCATTGATGAACCATCTCAAACATTAATACTCTCACTATTAAATCCTAAAAATAGCACTATTGGGATGAAGAAATCACACACTGTAAAAATAAATGATGATGATAACCCTCCTTTTATCTTTGTCGTAAATGAAAAAGGAAGTGGATTAGAGTCTGATAGCTCTAGAACAATAAATTATTCATTATCGACACACTCAGAAAAAGAGATTTCTGTACGATACCGAGTTAGTTCTTACGGTACAACATCTAAAAGAAATAAAGATTATATCCTAGAGGATGGTGTAATGGTATTCCCTCCAGGTCCGCCAGGATCCTCATCCATCAATTTTAAAGTAATTGACGATAAAATCGATGAATTTGATGAACTTCTAATTATTAATCTGATTGGTGAACCTAGCAATGCTACACTTGGATCATCTACCAGATATACCTACACAATTATTGATAACGATGAGCGCCCTACAATTGAATTTAACGGAGATGATCACGGTAATGATTTTATATCTGCAACAAAAATAAAAGTTGGTAGTTCTTCCTCTGGTATTATTGAGCTTGGAGGTGATGAAGACATATTTCGATTTGATTTAAAATATCCTATAACAGTACTGACAAAATCGTTCGGGGAAACGGATGTTTATGCTGAGTTACTAGATAACGCAGGACAACTGATTGCCACAGATGATAATGGTAGAGATAGCAATAATTTTATGATAAAAACTCCTCTTCTCCCTGGCCCGCATTATTTAAGGATTAAACATTACTCAGCTGAGGGCACAGGTGACTATGTAATGACCCTAGAATCGTCAGAGCTATATGATAAGCAAGCAGATGACCTAATTTTAAATAAAACTAAATCGTATTTTAAAATTGGCCACATAATTTATAAAGCAATGGTTCATAATGATAAATTGTATGATCTTAAAAGAATACAAATAAACTCAACTAAATTTGAACTTGATTCAAAAAGATTTATCACGATCACTGTTAATGATTCTACAATTATAAACCCTTCTACTTGCTATGTACCTAGTTATGGACAATATGAAAATCTTGGTATCATACAGAAAAATTATATTTCAAACCCTTTAAACGTTAGCGATTTGCCTAGATATTTACCGAATGAGAAATTAGAAAATTCGCTCGTTTTTGGAACGGTAAGAGATTATCAAACAAGGAAACCAATTTTTGGTGCGGAAGTACGAATCTATGGAGCGCAAACTCCTGCTAATGGTGCCAGCCAAACCAGGTTGATTAACCTAAAAGATGGAGAAACATGGTATGGTGGAAATAGATTACCTACAAAAAAACCCAAATATAAATCTCCAGCAATTAACAAATATCCTGAAGTAAAAGGTCGTAGAGTAACAGGCTTAGATGGAAAGTTTGCCATAGCTGTTCAAGATACAGGCTTTTTAATGATTAGAGCAAACGCACCAACAAATAATTACAGAATTCAAGAGAAAAAAATAAGAATTCGTTACGAGAGAGGAGATTTTTACAGTACTGATATATGGTTAATTCCAAAATAAACTTCTTACTATTTTTCACTCTATCAATATTTTCTACAATTAAGGGACAAAAAATGAATAAAACAGAAATAGCTACTGTTGGGGGCGGGTGTTTTTGGTGTATTGAGGCTGTTTACCAGCGAATCGATGGCATTAAATCTGTCACCCCTGGTTATGCTGGAGGCAAATCAAAAACTACCACATACAAAGAAGTATGTACAGGCACAACTGGTCATGCTGAGGTGGCTAAAATTGAATTTGATACAAATGTCATTACTTATGAGCAGATATTAAATGTATTTTGGCAAGCACATGATCCAACGACATTAAACAGGCAAGGCAATGACATAGGTACACAGTATAGATCTGTAATTTATTATCATAATGAAAAACAAAAAGAAATTGCAATTAACTCAAAAAAAGAAGCAGATAAGTCTGGTTACTGGGATGATAAGATCGTTACAGAAATTTCCGAAATATATAATTATTCTGATGCTGAGGACTAT
>JAYPIC010000013.1:23986-38079 GCA_038127595.1 bacterium
TACCAGAATAACCCTAATCAGCCCTATTGTATATTTGTTATCAAGCCTAAACTGGACAAATTGATTAAGAAAGGGGTCATAAAGTGAAAAAACAATTTTTACTTTTCATTTTAATGTTTTTTATTTCAGCTTCTATTCAATTCTCAGCATGCGAAGAATCCGAAAATAAAAGTTCAAATTGCGATACAGATATAATGATCAATCAGCCAGAGAACCAATATCGTGTAAATGCCCAGGTTTTCGGAGGTATTGAAGGATGTGGTATTGTAACAGTTGAAAAGGGTGGTGAAACAATAACAAATGCAGTTGTAAAACTCAATGGTACAGAGCTAGCCTTTGATGAGACTATGGGGTATGCATCATTTCTATCAAATACATCAGGAGATGAAATTGAATTAGAGGTGACTCATGAAGGTTCAATAATCGGTTCAGGGAAAGTTTGTCTTCCTAGTTTTCCTGGTATATCTAATATTGACTCAGGCGATGTACATCAAAAAAATACAGATCTAACTATTAATTGGTCTGCAGTCTCAAATGCAACGGCGATTGATGTTACAATTGACGAAGATATAACATATGAACAATATAGCTCTGGATTGCTTTTACCAACGACTACCTCTCATACCGTACCGTCATCATTCTTTAACTTAGCTTCAGATTGGAGTGATACTGCTGAATGCATTATTAATGTTACAGCATATTATGGGGTTAGTTCTGAGGAAAATTATGAGGACTTAGATTCTACTGATTTAGGCTATAATATAAATGGCTCTGCTGGATTTTTTATTGGAATAAACGGAGATGAAACTACCATATATGTTCCAATAAGTGATTAGGTAAGACTAATAATTTTTTTCAAAATTTTGCATAGCCTCTATTAATGCATCTACTCCATCTTCTGGCATAGCATTATAAATTGAAGCTCTAAATCCACCTACAGATCGATGCCCTTTAAGAGTGGTTAGTCCTTTGTTTAGACAATAGTCTAAGAAAATCTTATCATCTATTTTCTTATCTAAAAATACAAAAGGAACATTCATAGTTGAACGGTCCTCTTTATTTATAGGACTTTTAAACAGACTATTTCTCTCAATTTCTGTATAAAGCTTTTCTGCTTTTCGCTCGTTAATGATTTCCATTTCCTTTAATCCACCTAATGATTGTATCCATTTTAAAGTTTCATTTACCACACAAACGGTAAAAACTGGCGGGGTATTAAACATTGAATCTTTAGATGAGTGGGTTTTATAACGCATCATCGTAGGCACATCTCTAAAGTTACTATCTAAAAGATCTTTACGAATGATGACCAACGTTACTCCTGCTGGCCCCATGTTTTTTTGTGCTCCAGCATAAATTAATCCAAATTGAGATATATCTATTGGCTTTGATAGAATATCAGAACTCATATCAGCGACTAAATATGAGTTAGTGTATTTAATTTCTGGGAAGCTCTTATATTGAGTACCATATATTGTATTATTACTTGTTATATGTAAATACGAAGCATCCTCTGAAGTAACCACATTTTTTGGAATGTAAGAATAAACTGAATCTTTACTGCTTCCAACGACATTAACATTACCAAATTTTTGGCATTCAATAACTGCCTTTGCCGACCAAGATCCAGTATCTATATAATCTGCTGTGCCACCGGTGGGAAGAAGATTCATTGGAACCATTGAAAATTGTAACGATGCTCCTCCTTGCAGCCAGAGAACGGAATAATTTTCCGGAATATCTAGTAAATTAATAAGATTTTGAGTCGCATCATCAAACAGCTCCACAATAGGTGCTGACCTATGACTCATCTCTAGTATACTTATTCCTGATTTTTTATAGTCTTTTACAGCGCTTTTTGAAGCTTTTAAAGCAGGCTCTGGTAGGCAAGCAGGGCCTGCGCTAAAATTATATATTTTTTTCAAAATTGTAAAATATTTCTAATAAAATGAAACGAAATTTGTTAAAAAGGAAGCTGAGTATCAATAGCTACTGCGCTCTTTTTATAATATCAAGTTGTCGACTTTTCTATTATTTATCTGATCAGAGCGCAATAGCCATTAGAATGAATTAATTTGGCCGAGTGACTTTATATGGTATGGATAAGGTGTAGCAATTATATCCACCATCCTCAGTAAAGATAGTTGCTAGATCAATTATACTAAAAAATGAACGAAAAATTCGGGACTCTTGTCCTAATCCTGGGCCGTGAACCCTCCATAATCCAGCATGTATGTTATCATTTACGATTTCATCTACGCCAATTCCTTTATCATTTAATTTCCTTCTTCCTCTTTGATATTGAGATCGTCCATAGCGATTCATTACCCATTCTCCAACACCTACAGAGTCTAAAGCATACTCAGGGCCATTGTTTTCTACAGCAATTTTCAACATTATATGTTGAAAAGCATCAAACGTAGGCAGGTTGTCCCTATCTAAAAATAAATCACCAATTTCGGATGAATTTAACGCAAAAAGCAGGTCCCCCTCTTCAACGGTAATACCATTAATACTATCAGTCGATGCATTTACTGAAAATATATTTAACGATGAAAGAGACACTTTATCGCCAGAGACACTTACTAGAGGAGTCATAGCAGAAATTCTCCAAAAATACCCATCAGGATTATTTTGATTAACGGTCCTAACAAACTTTACCTTTCTTGTCATCAATGAACTGAAATCTTTTGAGAAGCCCATTGAATCAATAACATCCATTGAAGAAGTATCTCTTACTTGAACAACAAAAGTGCCATTTAAATTATAATTAATAATACCTAATGCTGTATCTCCTTCAATGGAAAAATCAACCGTACGATTACGGTTTAATATACGCCTTCCATAACGCACCCTATACCCTTCTCCATAATTTAGGGTGTCGCCTAAAGTTCTAGATAGACCAAAAAGCTCTAAACCGGTGTCGTATTCAAGATCAACCAACCCTCCATCATCAAAACCATCTAAACCAGTAGCTGAGTCTTCATCTAATAACCTTAAAAGCTCAATTTCATCATTTTCATTATTATTTTTTATATCAGAACAGCCGATAAAAAAAATAACACAAAAACTTAATCCTTTTATTAAAAAATTCATTTTTTACTCCCTATTTAATTCCAAAATTGTCGTTTATTTCTTTTTCTTTCATTACGAAATTTTCTTTTACTTTTATCTGAGCGTTTATTTTTCATTTTACCCTTAAGGTCTTTCATCATTTTATGTTTAAATACCCCAAGCTTTGCTTGCTGTAATGGGTTAAGTATGTCGCCTGAATTAATTAAGAATTTTTCTTCTAAATCAGACATTTTCCTTTTCAATGATGATGTTTCTTTTATGATCCTACTTACCTCACTTGATGTTAGTTTTTCATTCTTCATATTTAGCTTTAGCGAGCCAGCTAATGATCTTTGTTTTCTTCGAAGGTTCTCCATCTCCGCTCGATGCTGCCTAAATCTTGGAAAAAACTTTTCAGCTTGAGCTACTTCAAGCTCTAATTCCTCAGTTAACTTCCATATCATCATTGATTCTATTGATTTTCTATTTTCTTGTTCATACAAAGAATCAGATAAAATTTCCCTAGAACTGCCATCTTGTGAATAGACTACCGCAATCAAGAAGAATATCAATATAAAATGTAAAAGTTTCATAAAGTCTCTCCATTTTTATCAAAAACATCTAAATAATCATCCATGTAAAATAATATTTCTAAATCATAATCATTTGACTCTTCCATATAAAATAGGGTTAAATCATTATCATTGATACTGCTTTCATTTAACTGATCAGCCAAAATCTCAAAATAAACTTCACTTTCATCATATGCAAATGGGACATAGCTATTATAATTATCAAAATTTTCTAATTGATTAAATGTAATAATTGAAATCAGAAATATGAACGCAAATGCAGAAAAGCCGGATCTAATTCTTTTTTTTCTATTTGACTCATATACTTGTTTGGCTCTCAGATTTGAAATAAAACTAGAGGCATTAATTCCTTCAGCTCTAATTTTTACTGAGGCTAAGATTTTATCTTCAAAACTAGTCATTATTTAGTTTTTCTTTTAATCGTTTAAGTCCATGATGAAAATTAACTTTTGCTGTGCCCTCAGACATACCAGTTATTTCTGAGATATCGCGGTAAGAAAGTCCATCAGTTACCCTTAATATTACTACTTTTCGTTGTTTTTTTGGTAGTTTAGCTATTTCTTCCCACAATTCTTGTCTAGTCCATTCAAAGTCATTTTTTTGATCATATTTTCCTTCTTCTGCTATTTGCTCTAAGTGCAGCATACCTTTCCATTTATTTCTAGTTATCCATGAATTTGCTGTATTAGAATTAATTCTATATAAATAAGTCGAAAAATTTGATTCGTATCGAAAATTTTTCAAATTTTTATATAATTTTAAAAACACATCTTGAGTTAAATCTTCTGCTGCCATTTCATCTCTAGTTATTTTCATAAAAAATCCAAAAACATTATTTAGGTTATTTTGTACGATTTGATCAAAAGCTTTTTCATCTCCAGCTGTGAATTTCCGAATTAGTTCTTTGTCATCAATCATATCATTTGTTAATTAGACTAATAAATTTAGAAAAGGTTAAAAAATAATTTCATATTTTTCGATATGGATCTAGATGAAATTTTACGAATTGCAAACCCAAAACAACTTGCAGCAATTAAACATCCCCTTGCACCTTTAATGATAATTGCTGGTGCAGGAACAGGAAAAACATTCACTTTAGAAAATAGAATCATTTACATGATTCAACAATATGGTGTAAAACCAGATTCTTTACTCACCATTACCTACACGGAAAAAGCAGCTAAAGAACTGAAGTCGAGACTACATGAAAAGATTGGTCAAAAGGTTCATCCTATGTTTGTCGGGACATTTCATTCATTTTGCTACAAATTAATGAAAGATTATCAAATCAATAACGCTGATTCTTCCTCACTGATAGACCAAAGTGAAGCTGTTCATATGATACTTGAAAATTATGATGATTTTATGCCATTTATGTCTGAGGAATATTCAATAAACCCAAAAATATCTGTAGTAGAGAGTTTCATTCCTTTCTTTAACCGTTTAAGAGATGAACTAGTTGATATAGATAAAGTAGATCAATCTATCCTTAAAGATTTTTATAAAGATGATGCTGAATCACTTGATCAACTAAATGACCTATTAAGAATATTTCCAATCTATCAAAATCTTAAAAAAGAAAATAACCTAATAGATTATAATGATATGATCTTAGACACTTTTCATGCGCTTAAAAATGATACAAGATTACTTGAAAAAGTCCAAAGTAAATACGAGCACCTTATCATTGATGAATTTCAAGATAATAATTATGCCCTTAATGAAATTTCTAGATTAATTAGTAAAAAAAATAGGTCTATTACTGTTGTAGGAGATGATGATCAGGTAATCTATAGTTTCAGAGGAGCAAATGCTTTTAATATATCAACATTTGAAAAAACATATGAATCTCACCCTAATTATGAAATGATAACATTAGAAACAAACTACAGGTCATCACAACCTATTTTAGATCTTGCGAACCACTCAATAAAGCACAATAAAGAAAGAAAAGTAAAGTCATTAGTATCTGCAGGAAAAAACATTGAAATAAAGCCAATTATTTTCAAGGGAGAAAAAACCGAGCAAATTGAATTTATCGCAAATGAGATAATCAAATTAAATAAGCAGTTCTCATATGCTGATATGGCTATTCTTTGTCGCACGCATGAACAATCGCAACAAATAATCGAGTATTTAAATTTAATTGGAATTCCCAATCGCTCTCCAAAAAGAAACCTTTTTAATATATCCTCAGTCAAAGATTTGATTTCCTGGGTGCAATTATTGGCAAAGGGACAATACTATGATATTGCACTATTCCGAATTTTAAAAAATGAATGGGGATATAAAAAAGCTCATGATTTTTTTTCAATTGAAAATGGTTTAAATAAAGATGACTTAATCAAAAAAATCACAGAATATGGTCTTAAAAATAATATTGCATCAACGGAACGAATAACAAAAATAATAGACCATTTTGAAAACATTATGCACAAAAGATCTGCTGCTGAAGTTGTGTGGGAATTATGTGAAAAATTAGAGCTTCTTAAAAATAAGGCACGTAGGTACCTTGTTCAAGACCAAATTGATATATTAAATATTAGCTCCATCATATCAAATGCTCAAAAATTCTCAAGTACTATCGTAGATAAAAAGAAAGATAATATTTTCAGGTTTAATAAATTCATCGAAAATGTGATGACTTCAGGTGGACTTCCTCCATTAGAGCCTGAAAAAGACCAGGACTATACTGCTGTCACAATAAATACTGTTCATGGAGTGAAAGGTGGTGAATTTGATATTGTATTTTTACCATTTCAACGCTCTGCCAGCTTCCCTCTTAACTTTAAATCTGAAAAGAGGATAAAAAACCCTCCGGATATATTATTAAATTACAATAACTATACAGAGTTAACTGCAAAGGAACATCATTATCAAGAAGAAAGAAGACTATTTTATGTTGCTATTACTAGAGCTAAAAAATACATGTACATTCTTGCGCCAAATAAAGCGACCTCAAAATTTGTTAAAGAATTGCCAGAAGAGCTTATGACAAATATATCCGATAAAACAAAGTTAAAGGTTCATTCATCTCGTTCTGTATTGAAAGTAAAGTACTCAAATATGTTGCAAGATGCTTTATCAAAAAGTCAATATGATATTGTAAAAGAAATAGCAGAAATTCTAACTATAATTGATAAACATGAAAATGGTGAGTCATACTCTTTGGCTAACTCTGAATTGCAGCAGCAATTAAAAAGAGATTTAAAACCTAAATTCATCCCTGAACCTCCAAAGCAAATCAGTTTATCAGCGAGTGCTATTGAAACCTATTTATCTTGTCCTTTAAAGTATAGACTATCTAAAATTGATAGGATTCCACAAACGGCAAGTAAACCAGAATTAGTATTTGGAAATATTATACACAAGGTTTTACAGAGATTTCATAATGAATGTAAAAAGCTAGATAAAAATTCTATTTTAGAGCTACTGGAGCAAGAGTGGCAAAGTGGAGCATTTGAATACAAAGTGCGAGAAGAAAAATTTAAAGACCAAGGTTTAGAGATGCTATCTAAATATGTAGAAAACATAAAAACAAACACTCCAAATGTTTTAGCCACAGAGTTGAGTTTCACTTTCCAATTAAATGAAACAACTATTGTTGGAACAATTGATAGATTAGATAATGAATCTGGTATTGTAATAACTGACTATAAAACAAGTAAAACATCAACCAAAGCTAAAAATAGTTTACAACTAGCTATATACTCCTTATACCTTGAACAGTCTGAAGATTTAGAACTAAAAGGCATTCCAAAAAAATCACAACTTTATTTTTTGAGAGATCATGAAGATCCTTTAAAAGAACATTCTTTTTCAAGTGATGAATTACGCGATACAGAAGAAAAAATACTACACGTTTCTAATGGCATAAGAAAAAAAGATTTTAAACCTATAAAGGGTAACCATTGTAATTGGTGTGATTACAAACACCTTGCCTGCCCCGTTTATGAGGAGTGACAGATCAATTACTGTTTAATTAGCTGAAGATCAAGAATACAATTAAGCTTTGCTGCAATCAGTTCGAGCCTCGTTGGATTTCCAATGTACTCAATAGCGATATCAGATATTGAAGTCGTTTGTCCGTTAATTTGAATATTAAATATTTCAGCATTGTTAGAATTATATAATTTTAAAAATGTTGAATCAGAACTTATTGAAGAAAAATCTTTTACAACCAGAGACGTAAATAATGTGTCTTCATTTCCAGATTCAAATTCTAACTCCCAAATGTAATTTTCTGTTAAATCCTCGGCATTTAAGCTTAAAGAAAAATAATCTACCTCATTAACAATAGCTGGAATATTTAAGAGAAGTCCATCATCATAATCAGGCGGCTCCACACACCCAGAAATCAAAATTATAAATGAAATTAAATGAAATTTTATTAACATATTAATTTTCATCTGTTCTAATCACCTTATCATTACTTCCTAATTGCAGTTCATTTATTTTATCCATTGGTTTTTCAAGTTCCCTTAACCTAGGACCTCTTAATTCTTCATAATGATTTGTAAGCGCACCAATTGATTTATTCATAGCATTTATTTTTGATTTAAACTGCTCCCATTGTTTTCTAAAAACACCTACTAACTCTTGCATCTCTCCTGCTTTCTGCTCCATAGCAAAATTCGAAACAGCCTGCCTAACTAAAGATAATATCGCATACAAAGTAATAGGCGAGCAAAGAATGATTTTTCTTTCTAATGAAAAATCAATGAGTCTGTCATCTTCTCGGTTTAAAAAAGAATAGATGCTTTCATTTGGTATAAAAAGCAAAACATAGTCAACCGTTCCACCTTTTGGATCAATGTAAGAACGATCTGAAACTTCTTTAATCCTATTCCGAACATCTTTAATAAAAGCTTTTTTTTCTAGCTCTTTTTCTGACTCAGATTCTGCATTAACGTAATTCTCATAATGATTGAGTGGGAATTTGACATCCATATTTATAACTTTGTCATCAGGAAGGAAAAAAGTAAAATCGGGTCTAGAACTATCTTGTTGAGTTTGCTGCTTAAAATTTATACCCTCGGTTAAACCAATGAAATTTAAGATATCCTCAACCATCCTTTCACCCCATTGACCTCTAGCCTGGTTGCTGGATAAAATTTGTCTCAACCGCAAGGTAGTGTCCGATAAATCTCCAACAGTTTTTCGAGATTCTTCCATTTGAGACTTCAATGCTACCGTATTTTCAGATAAGCTTTTTAATCGTTCTTTCATTTCTTTTAAGGAACTATCGATAAGTTCTTTTTTCTTATCTAATTGATCTTCGGAATTATCGAGAAGAGATGAAAATTTATTTTCAGCGAGCTCCAAAAAGCTTTTTTGATTATTTAACAATGCCTCATTGGATAAATCGCTAAAATTCTTTTTTAATTCTTCCTGATTTTGTTTAAATGAATCGAACTCTTTTTGACGTACAAACCATATGATTATTGAACCAAGTAAAAAACCAACTAAAAAAATAATAAATTCAAGAATCATTATTTTTTCATAGAGTCAGCGCAAAAGAATCTGCTAATATTCCGGGGCAAGTTGTACCACCAATTTCACGATTCCCATATGTACTAGTATTTGGAATAAATTCAGTTTTATTACCAACCTCAAGGAGATTATCACCAAAATAATTATAAAATGAATCGTCAAAACGCATTGTATTAATTGGACCGACAATCTCACTATTTTCAACCCAAAAACAAGCATACCTTGTTAAGCCAGTAATTCTACCATTCGGATTATCGCTCCAGTTAAGATAATGGATGTTTGAAAGGTACAGCCCTTTATCAATTTGTTTTAGAACATCACTTTGATCAAGCGATCCAGGCTTCATAAATGGAGACCTAAGATATTCGCCTGACTCAGCAAAGTTACTCGTTCTATTGTATTCATTGGCTGTCCTAGAACTAATTAGTGTATTTTTCAATTCACCAAAGGATATAATCTTTAGCTCTTCAGCAGAAACCTCACCATCTGAATTAAATTTTGGTACTAATCCTGATGAGAAATCCTCAGAAATTGAAAACTTCGATGATAATCTAACATTATCGTTTCTCATTTTCCCAAATCCACTACAACCCTGTTGAATGCTTGCTTCACTGATTCCATTCCAAGAGAACATACTTAAAAAATCAGAAACTGCTGCTGGCTCAAACCATGTCTTATAATTACCAGTTTTTACCTTTACAGGAGAAAGTTCCATAAGTTCAAGTTTCTTTTTAGATTGTTTTAAATAACCCTCATATTCATTTTGATCCCAGTCTGTACCTGCAAATGTACCTTTAACCATCTGATGGTTCGTTGCAACTAATGAGTAATCTAATGAAAAAGACTCAGTTTCAAACCAATGCTCCTGCCCTAAAGAATTTGAATTACCTCTATACATTTTACCATTAGATAAAATTCCTACAAAATCTACTCCTTGAATAGCTGGTAAAATTGCATCAACAGCGTCTTCAAAGTTTAAACCATTAGATTTTTTTATCTCCCTGCTTGAGCCAGAACCCTTAGGTATGATCAGGTATGGGTCTTCTAATATTTGCGTAGATTCCAATCGCATTCTTTCAATCTCTAACCCTGCTCTCTTTGCATCAACATCATCATTTCCAGAAAGCGTAAAACTTCCAGTGCATGTTCTACCATTCGCAATCATTTTCATATGAATATCAGCATCATTGACCAAACCAGTTTGTCTTATTTTTGCATTATTAAGTCGTATGAATTGGCTCTCTTCTCCAGTAAAAGACAATGTTAACAGTTCATCTTTCTTTAAATAAGAGTATATAACTTTCGAGATATTTTTAAATTTATTTTCCATGTTAAGCTCCTCCAAACACTTGAACATTTTCAAACAGGCAAAGCGGTGATGCGTGACCAACTCGAATGACTTGATTCGGCTCACCTTTACCACAGTTAGGGGTTCCATAAATACCATTAGTATCACCATTACCGACCATTTTTAAACTATTCCAAAATGGATTACTTATACCTCTGTAATTTGGATTTTTTATCGTCTTCGTAAGTTTACCATTCTCAATTAATTTACCATACTCACATCCGAATTGAAATTTATTCCTATAGTCATCTATACTCCATGACCGATTGCTTTCTACATATATGCCTTTTTCAACACTACCGATAATATCGTCAAAAGATGAATCTCCGGGTTCTAAATTTATATTTGCCATGCGGTCAATTGGTGCTCGATTCCATGAGCTTGCTCTAAAATTAGCCACGCCATCTATTCCGGACCTAACCTGACTTTCTTTACCTCCTAGTCCCCTTACTAAGATGCCCTCTTTAATAAGATACTCTCTTTCAGCTTTAAGACCGCCATCATCATATGCGTATGAGGCAAACTCAGAAGACACAGTAGGATCGAATGTGACATTCATTAATTTTGATCCATATTGTAACTTGCCAAAATCTTCAAGTTTCACAAAACTCCAACCAGCATAATTTCTTTCATCACCTAAAATTCTATCTACCTCCAAAGCATGCCCAATACTCTCATGTATTTGAAGCATCATTTGATCAGGAGCGATGACAATATCCATCTCACCAGTAGGCGTTTCATCAGCATCGAGCAATTCTAATGCTTGCTCGCCAATCCTATTAGCCTGAGCTAAAATTTCCATCTGATCTAAAAATTCCATTCCAGCTTGTCTGCATGTCCCACGCATTCCTCCAAATGTTCTCGTTTGCTGATTTTGCCCATCCACTGCTGTTGCAGATAAGTCAAATTCTAGCATTAAAAAATCTTGCTCAACATTACTACCATTTGAACTTACATAATGAAAATTGGTTTGAATTACATTAGCTAATGAGCTTGCACTAACGATCTTATCTGAAACTTTTAAATTTTTATATGCATCAAGAAGTAACATGTTTAATTCTTTTGCACTGATACTTCTTAGATCTTTTTCAAATGGAGAAGAATATTTACCAATGTTTTTAGGCCGTACTTCATCTGTAAAATGATGTAGTGCATATTTAGAGGCTGCTTTTGCTTGATCATATGCTTTTTTTGCTGCTAATTCTATACCACTTTTACTTAAATCAGGAGTTCCAAAATATCCAAATTGTCCATTTACTAAAACTTCAACCATTGCTCCGTGGGTTGAATAGTGACCATTTGATACTGGCACTCCATCGCGGATCATACGAGGTGTGTTAGACTCGTATACTTCTCTAAGGCCTACCCAATCAGCAGGTACTGTTACCGCATCTAATAATGATTTAATACTAATTTCATTTCTCATTGTTAATCCTTTTATAATTTAATCTTATCAAATTTTTCAGGGTTTTTTTTGAGAGCGTTTGAAACCTTTTCAAATGCATCAACCACATCTTTAAGGTCATCGCTCGAACCTAATAAATGATTTTGTCTTAACCATACGGCTTGCTCTTCAGCAATGATTTCAGTTCCAGAATGAAACAAGTCACCATAATTTCTTCCTTCTAACCAAGGATATTCTTTCGGGTTAATCGAAAATAGGGGTTCTTTGTAAAGTGGAGACCATCCCTTGTAAGTAAACACACCTTCTGCCTGCATTGCTTTAAAAAATAGCTCTCTATTTATATTATTAAATTCTTCTTTTAAGTATCTTACCATGTATAAATGATTTGAAGATCTAGAACCTGGAATTAAGTCCATTGGAATAAAACCATCAATAGCTCCTATGTGACTATCTAAATATTCTCTATTTTTCTCACGTAAAATTAAATCATTTTCTACTGATTTTATTTGAGGAATTAAAATAGCAGCATTTAATGCGCTCATCCTCATGTTACTTCCCAACCTAAAATGCTCATACCACTTGCCATTTCTAACCCGCCCACAATTATGATAAGAAAAACAAGCATCTATGAAGGATTCATCGTTGCTTACAATAGCTCCACCTTCACCAGAACTCATATTTTTTGAAGTTTGAAAACTGAAAATTCCACCAAGTCCAATTGCACCGACTTTCCTATTATCTACACTAGAGCCATGACCTTGGGCAGCATCTTCTATAATAGGAATGTTATATTTTTTTGATATATCTAAAAAAGCTTTCATATTAGCAGGAGCACCTGCAGTGTGAACAGGAATGATAGCTTTTGTCTTTTTTGTAATTAATTTTTCAACAGAAGTTGGGTCAAGATTAGCAGTCTTTTTGTCTATATCAGCAAAAACAGGTACAGCATTCGCTAAAACAACTGCAGTTGCAGTTGCTATGAAGGTATAAGAAGGTAAAATTACCTCATCGCCTGCTTCGATACCCGCAGCTTTCAAACATATCCATATTGCTGAGGTACCTGAGTGAATTGAAAGACAATACTTGGCATCTTGCATATTTGCAAATTGTTCATTAAAAAGGGTTATTGTTTTACTACCAACACCCCAATCTTCATTTTCATAAGTGTGAATAAGACTTTGTTTGATTTCCTCGGTTAGCCGCGGCCAAACTGGGAATGGTTTTTTTCGTACTGGCTCACCACCAAAAATTGCTAAATCTGTTGACAACTAAGACTTCTCTTTCAAAATAATGTAAGCAAATTTACTAACTAGCTTATAGGTCTACAATGATATCAGTATGTAAAAAAGGAATTAAAAAAAATATTTAGTATGTAAATATGACAGCTTTAAAACAATAATAAAATTTATAAATGTCATATTGGCAGACTATATGAATTATATGCTACAAAAATTTAAATGGCACACAAATTGGTAAAGTAAGCAAATCTAAATAACAAAAAAGGAGTAAAAAATGAACTTAATTAATTGGAAACCAAAAACAGTTTCTTCATATCGCACTTTTCCAAATATTTTTGAAAGAATGGTAGATGATAACTTTTTCTTTGATTATGATAATAATGATTTTAGACCATCAGTTGATATAAATGAAAGTAATGACGCTTTCATGATATCAGCGGACTTACCAGGTATAAAAAAATCTGATATTGAAGTAAAAGTAGAAGAAAATACTCTTATCCTTAGCGCTAGTAGACATTTAGATAAGTCAGATAATAATGAAAAATTCCATTACAACGAGCGCAGGTTTGGTACCTTTAGCAGGTCATTTAAATTGCCAAAAGCTGTTAAGGAAGAAAAGATAACTGCTAAACTTGACAATGGTGTTTTATCTGTAGTCATTCCAAAAGCTGAAGATGCAATTAAGAGCAATAGGGTAATTGCTGTAAAATAGAAGCGAGTAAGTATAATAGAGGGAAGAGTATCTTTTCCCTCTATTATCTAGTATTATTATAAAACTCTATTTTTAATTTTTTTGCAGCGGCATTTATTTTGGATATCAAATTATTAGGACCTGAATAAAAAATTCTATATTTATCAGCTGATTTACCTTTTAATATATTTTTAAACTTATCATACCATATTGGAGAACCAATGTGATTGTGTTTTCCTAAGCCATCTAATAGGTCAATATCGTACTCGTT
>JAYPIC010000014.1:0-23847 GCA_038127595.1 bacterium
AACAAAGAATAAAACCAGACATCAAAAAATTACATATATCAAATAGGAGTTAATTATGAAAAAAAAATACTATGTGATACTAAATGCATTAATTGTGAATGCTACTATCTTTGCTCAGGGAGTTGACTTCCCATCTGAACCCGCTCAGGCACCAATCGGAGGATTAGGGCTCTTAGCGGCTGGAGGTGCAGCACTGGCATATAAAAAATTAAGGAAAAAGTAAAAAAATCTATATTTAAAAGCCCCACATTCGTGGGGTTTTTTGTTTATGGCCTAAACGCACTGGTAATACACTGGTCATTTTATAAAGTGTAATTGTTCGTATATTAAATCAAGATTAGGAGCATAGGAATGATATTAAAAACAATATTAGGTATAGCACTATTCATTAGTGGTGGTCATATAGTAAGTACTAATTTGAAATTGCACCACTACAGCGATGATGATTTCAAAGATATTTTTTACCTTAAACACAATAAATCAATTACTAAGCATTGTGAGAGGCATTCAGAATTGGAAGATATTAAAAAAAAGAAATCATATCATAATCAAGAACCAAACACAGTTTATAAAGTAACTAAACACAAGGACAAGGCTTCTTAAAAAAATCTACCCAGAAGTCTTAACATAATACTAGAATAATTATAAAGAGCCCCACATTAGTGGGGTTTTTTGTTTGTGGAATGATGTTTTTTTCATTTGGGGCTGGAGGGGCTTTTCATGCCCCAGATTCTACTATGAGTGAAAGCATGCGACAATTTGGTGGTGTTATGGGTAAAATATGTATAGCAGCAGGATTATTTTATGCAAGTCGTATCCTTCGAATAGGTCCAAAAGGTTTAAAATGGATCACTAAGACAGATGCAGGAAAACAATTTGAAAATGAAAAAATATTCAAGATGAAAATGCTACAAAAAAAATATCACAAAAAATCACAAATTAAAACAACAAAATGAAAGCTGTTATATGGAGAAAATACGGAGATACTAAAAAAGCATTAAGTGTTGAATCTGATATTGCAATCCCAGAAATAACAAAAGACAATCAAGTATTAGTCAAGATCGAATACGCAAGTTTACACCCAGGGGATGATCATATCATGAGACCATTAATGTTTCCAATCCGATTTATGTTTGGTTTATTTTCTCCAAAAAATCGTGTTTTTGGAATGAATGGATCAGGAATTGTACACAAAGTTGGTGATAGTGTAACAGAGTACAAGGTTGGTGATAAGGTGTTTACTGATTCTATAGGTTTGGGTGCATTAAGTGAGTATCAACTTGTTACTGATAAAAGATGTTGCAAAATTCCAAGTCATATGAGTACAAAAGAAGCAGCAGCATTAGGAACATCGTCTAGTACTGCACAATACATTGTTGATTTATTGGATATTAAAGAGAACCAAACAGTACTTGTAACCGGGGCATCTGGTGGTGTTGGATCATCATTGGTTATGTTATTCAATCAAGCTGGTGTTATTGTAACAGGAGTTGCATCTGGAAAACATGAAGAATCGATTCGAAAACTCGGTGCCAATGAGTTCATTGATTATAAAAAAACAGATTGGGCAAATGATGATAATAAGTATGACTACATTGTGGACTGTTATAATACATTGAATTCAAAGGGTATCAAAACAATGGTTGCAAAAAAAGAATCCATTTATTATCATATTGGTGGTAATGCCTTCATGTCAGCTGTGTGGGCATCCATTACAGATAAGAAGGTTAATTTGTTAACATATGATACAAATCATGAAACAATGAAGAATCTTGTTAAGAATCTTGAAAAAGATGAATTAAAAGTGCCAATTGCAAAGGAATTTGATTCGTTGGAAAAAGTATTTGATGCAATGGATTTCTTGATGAATTCTAATAAGTCGGTTTTAGGAAAACTCGTCATAAAAGTTCAACAGTAAATATTGTGTGTACTCTATATATATATTTTAATTTAAAAAAATGAGAGAATAGATGCTTTATATGAAGAGTTACCTGATATAGATAGTTTGACCAAATTCCAAAAGCAATTTCGGCCTTCTATAGATGCTAGGATAGATAAAATGCGAATCCAAATGACAATTGAAGAAAAGGCTTTAGATGATTACTTAAACCAGATACCTATCGGAATTACGGACCTCGTGGACATGGTAAGACCATCCTTTAAGCGCATCTAATTTGTACTTAGCCCCACATTTGTGGGGTTTTTTGTTTGTGGCCTCACACACATTGTAGGGTAATTTTTTTGAGTTCTTTTTTAACTTTTTTAATATGTGCGTGTCTAAAGATTAACAACATAATGAAATTTTGTTTCCATATATTATTAATCTTTTTCATTCCATTTTTTTCTTCCTGTGCTGAAGATGATGAGAACTTACAATATGAAACAGATGGTTATAAAATGGTATTGTTTGGACATAGTTTTTTTAGACCATATGCTGAAAAATTTAATGAAATTGCATTAGACGCTGGCTTTGATAATCATGATGGTGTGGTTATATCTCATGGAGGGGAAACAGGAAGTCCTGTTAATCTGTGGAGTGATTCAACACTATCACAGCATAGATTAATTAAAGAAGAATTAAATAAGGGTGGTGTCGATGTATTAGGCATGTCCGCTGACATATTACTTGAAAACCCAACAGATGGTTATAAAGATTGGATAGAATATGCTTTGACAAATAACCCTGATATAACAGTTTTTTTATCAATGATACCTCCAAGATATCCTGATGATTGGGACTCAATTTCAAATGCGTTAGGCTATGAATCAATGCAACATACATATGATAGTTTTCTCAATTTTAGAAAAGATAGTTTGGTAGATGTATTGCGTGCTGATTTTCCTGAAAATAATATTTTTTCTATACCTACGGGTCAAGCAACATTAACATTGTATGACTTACAACGAGATAGCCTATTACTTGATGATATCTTATACAGAGGCAATAGAGAGTACTCTCTTTTTACTGATGAATTGGGACATCAAGGAGATATAATTATAAACACTGGTGCATTAATGTGGTTAGAAAGTATTTATAGTGTAGACCTTGATGAAAACGATTATGAGACAGGTTTTAATACAGACTTACACTCTATCGCTCAAGATATTCTTGATTCTTATAATCAGAATTAGAAATATATTACATAAATTTTATTCAGTCGTTAATCTCAACTTAATTAGACCCCACCAACCAATAAAGCACGGGGGTAGGTATGTGTATATAATAGGCTCATACATTCGTGGGGTTTTTTGTTTTAAGTGGGAGCATTACACTCCCCCCATAATCCCTATAACACAAAGTCATCAATCTCCGTAGCAAGTAAAGGAGCATAATGACGCTCTGTTGTGGTCACAGATGAATGACCTAGTAGCTTGCTCACTTCATAGATAGGCCTGCCTTGTCTGATTAGATTGTAACCAAAGGTTCTCCTAAGGTCGTGGAACCTGATATCAGGGATACCAAGCCTTCTGGCTTCCTTCTTGAACTTGTGTGATACAAAGTCCTTGGTATAATCCCAGAGCTCATCAAGTCCATCCAATATCTCCTGAGCTTGGTTATTCAGTTTGATTAGTCTTTTACCACTTTTACCATATGCGACTATATGATTGGAGAATATGTTTTCCCTCGATATAGAGCGTATTTCACCGCTTCTAGCACCAGTGTAGTAAGCGAATCTGACAAACAAATTGAAGCGGTTATCTCTTATATTATCAAGCAGTGTCTTTAGTTCAGAATCACTTAGTACTCTGTTTCTGGACTCGCCTTTTGTATCACCTTCAAGCTTGTATGCCTTAGTGATTAGACCTTGTTTTAAACCCCAATTCCAACAAATGTTAATCACTCTAGTATGTATTGCTTTCGTAGTTGGGTGAGCTGGCAGAGGTTTACCCGAGATGTAAGCTTTTAGTATTTGAGTATTGAGTTCTCTTGTTCTAGATGTCCAATCGTG
Source organism: bacterium (assembly GCA_038127595.1). Lineage (GTDB taxonomy): Bacteria > Fidelibacterota > Marinisomatia > Marinisomatales > UBA1611 > TMED80. The sequence continues at coordinate 3,951 of JAYPIC010000014.1, forward strand.
TTTGGTGAAAAGATACCTATCCACAATTTCATCAAATGACAGGTTTCTTTTTCGAGTTTTTACTCCTGTCAGTTCTGCAAGCAATTCAAGCTCAACAACTGGTTTGAGCTTTTTAGCAACTTTCTTATCTTTCGTTCGAAGGCTTCTGGTAAGCCTTTGGTTATCATAGGATGTAGTGATGTACCATACACCACGGTTTTTATAGATTGTAGCCATAATTCCTCCAAATTATGACTGTTTTTGCTACATATATACTTGCGTTACTTAGTTTTCCGACGGAGACACGCCAGATTTAGGATCTGGTGCACTTTGTGCGTGAAGGTTCGAGCCCTTTCCGCGGTACTTTAATTAAGCCTTTTTTCTTATAAAGAAATAAGGCTTTTTTATTTTGCTTATATCTTGACGAATGAATGGTGGAGATTTATAAATATAGCATAACAAAAATAATAATCCCTGTTATTGAAACGTAAAGCCAAATAGGGAATGTAATTTTAGCAATTTTTTTGTGCTGCTGAATTTGTAAAACCATACCTCTGTAAACGCTTATCATTGCTAAAGGCAAAATTGACATCGCTAATAGAATGTGAGTTAGGAGTACCGGATAATAAATGAAACCAAGCTCCCCTACATATGGTTTTGGTCCACTTTTAAACCAATGGTATACAACATAGCTGACTAAAAATAAAGCAGATGTGAAAAAAGCAGATAGCATAACACTTCGATGCTGCTCTCTCTTTTTTTGTCTAATTAAAACGTAGCCTGTAATCAATAATATTGTCGTCACTAAGTTTAAAAGCGCATTAACAAATGGTAAGCTTGATACATCTATCGACCCTTCAATCCCCTCAGGCCGAGGGCCAAGTATCAAAAATCCTACAGCTAAGCTTAACACAGCAGATAAAATATAGATAATCTTTAACCAGAAATTTTCTTTTTCCATAATCTTAACTATTTAGATCTATAAAAATGACAATAAGGAGTGCAGGGAGATATATGACTGATGTTTTAAGTAGGAGTTTTGCATTATCAACAGTTGTGTCTTTCAGTAGAGGAATCCCTGATATGAGATATCCAAATCCCAGAGCAGATGCGCCCCAAAAGTAAATTTCACCTAATATGCCAGTTACAACAAAAAATAAGGATACCGGGATGAGTAAAAAAGCATGCCACAATATTTGTCTATTTGTCCTATCGGGCTCATTTTCAATTACTGGGAGCATTTGGAATCCCGCTTTTTTATAGTCTTCTTTGCACATCAATGCTATTGCATAAAAATGAGGGTGCTGCCAAAGAAATAAAATTGAAAATAATATCCAAGCATTAGGATTTAATTCATTTGCAGATGCCGCCCACCCACCTAATGCTGGCATTGCTCCTGGTATAGCACCGATCGTTGTGTTCAACCATGTTATTTTTTTCAAAGGGGTGTAAACAAAAATATAAAGCAGTACAGTGATTAGTCCTAAAGCTGCGGTAAGTTGGTTCACGAAAATAATTAATATTATTAGTCCAATAATTGATAAACAAAGCCCAAAAATAAGGGCATTTTTACTTGATATAATTCCTGCTGGTATTGGCCTAGCTTGAGTTCTGTCCATTAATTTATCTAGGTCCTTTTCGACAAAGTGATTGATTGTTCCTGCTCCTCCAGATAATAGGAAGGTCCCAATCATTGTTAAAGCAAACAGGATAATATCCATTTCATTTTGGTTTCCAAGGTAGTAGCCCAAGGCTGTAGAAACTAAAATTAGAAAAGTGATTCTGGGCTTTGTTAGTTCAACAAATGCACTAAATTGGTTTTTAGCTGGTAAAGGTTTCCTCTTCAAACTGATTCTTTTTTAAGATTTTTGAGAAAGGAGTTAATGTGTGTTCTTAAAATAGAGATACTGCCATCATCAGTGCCGTTGTAATATTGCCTTACATCACCATTTTCGTCAATTAATACAAATTTTACAGAATGGCCAGCGGGTAAACTTTCTGACATGAACATAAACCCATCTGTGCTTAGTTTTTTTACTGATTCCATATCAGCTCTAAGAAATTTCCAACGTTCGTCTTTAACGCCATTAGCATCTGCATAATTTTTTAAAACTTCTTGAGTGTCGTATTCAGGATCGACTGATATTGAAATGAATTGTAAATCTGGATGTAATTTGTATTGTCTATATAATGTACGCATATTATTTGACATTATCGGGCATGGACCAGGGCAACTGGTAAATATAAAGTCCAATATTGAAATTTTGTTTAGTAGGCTATCCTGATTAAAATTTTTCCCGATATGGCTAGTCATGCTAAAGTCAGGGACTTTTTTTATTACTGCAGGAAGTTCATTTATTGATTCATTGGCTTTTGAAATTACCCATGTCGCACTTATTCCAAGAAAACTAACGATGACAACGATAGATATTATGTAACTTTTTTTAATCATTTTTCCATTGAGATTTTGTAAAATGTAAAACTTGCAACAGATAAGCCCACTAAAAGAGAAGAAAACCACATATGAAATAATTGCATCAAAGGTTTTACCTCCAAGAACACTAAAGCTTCGCCTAAAATTATCTGTGTAATTATAAGTCCCATTATAAAATTCACAGAATTTACCATAAATGAAGAAGATATAAATTTAATATCATTAACTATTTTCCATAAATAGATAGTGAGGCCTAGTAATGTAAATCCTAGAATGGTATGCATGTATTTAAACGGACCAAGCATTTTTAATAGTATTACACCTTCAATTAAGGGATTCTCCTTTCTGCTCATATCCAAACCACCCCGTATTTCTGTGCCTATTATTATCTCAATGAATATGCATATTAAAATTCCAAGTATGACAGGTTTAGTATGAGGGTGGTAAGAACTTTTGCTTTCAAAATTTCCAGCAATTGCATAATAGGCTTGAATAGCGCTATGTATAATGAGGCCGATAATTACGAGAGCTAGTAATAAATGAATTGTAATTGTTACAGGGTCAAGTACTGTATCAACAAGTTTAGCACCAACCCATCCTTCCAGCAGAGTTAAAAAAAATGCTACTGTAATTGGTGCAAATACTTTTTTTGATTTTTTAAAATGTATATACCCAAAGATGAATGTTATTAAAATGATTAGACCAACTAAAGCGCCAAATAATCTATTGAGATACTCAACCCATGCTAGTACCAGATTAAATTTTTCCGGATCAATGTAATCAGGAAGTTGACTAAGGCTAGTCGGTGGAATCCACCTTCCAAAACATTTTGGCCAGTCAGGGCATCCCATACCTGCTCCTGAAACGCGGACTAATCCGCCAATGAAAATAAGCAGGTAAGTAAACACCATTGACAGTAATGAAAAATTAAAATATCGATTCATAGTATATTGACAAATTATAAACCAAACGCCCAATAAATCTTATTACTTTTACTATCGACTTCTAATTGACCTTTATGGTAATATTGAATCTAGTTTTTACTGCGAAAATAGATATTTAATCAACATTTATGTCAAAAGCTTTAAATCAAATTGAACTTGGTACAACATGTATCATCAAAGAAACTGGACAATCAGGTACTTTGCAGAGGATTTTTCATTATCCAACTAAGTATTTGGTAGAGAATGAAGAAGGTGAATTTCAATATTATTCCACTCACGAAATATCATTTGAGGGGTATGATAGACCAAAAACAAGCTTAAGTATCCCAGATATACCCTATGAAGGTATTGGAACCAGTTTTGCAAGATGGGTTCCATTTGAATCAGAAAGTCAAGTGGAACATCATTTTCTTAGTTCAAAAGAAATTGTTTGGGACATGATCACATCATTGGAGCTTTATAATATTTGGTTTGATGGCGTCCAAAGAGCGATAGCAGATGTGGACTCTGATAGGTACGTACATAAATTCTCTTTTGATAAATTAGATCTAAAGCCAGGTTCATTTTTCAAAATTAGACCAGCAACCTTAGCACCGTGGTTTCGTTGTCGAATTATCACAGTAGAAAAAGAAAAAGAGTTCGGCTTTGATTTTCAGATGATGCCTTTTGTAACTGAATATGTATCATTTAAGCTTGAAGAATCAAAGAATGGTGTCTTTGTCATTTGTAATCGATATAGCAAAGGACCATTTTCTTTTTTAGCACTTTTAAATTGGAATAAAAGTAAATCAAAAATCTTACAGAAGCTTGCTGAAATAACCCCAACTATTGAGTTGAAAGAAGATGACATTGCAGGCGGAGATGTAAAAGGGGCAGGAGAGCCTCAATTGAACAGAGATCAGACTGTTGCTTTTGTTGTAAACAAATCTTTAGATGGTGATAATGACCCACTAAATGCTTTGCCGGATAAGGTGACTAGAGGTATTGCAAAGGCTCTTTTGGTGAGGATAAAAAGAGGCTCCGCTGAAAGACCTCCTATGCCAGACCTATCTGCAGCTGCAGTTCCTGCACAAGCTCCTGTCGTGGCTGAACTAACTCAAGAGCAGACGATTGCTTTAGTGGTTAATAAATCTTTGGACGGTGACAATGATCCATTAAACGCCATCGAGGATAAAGTCACCAGAGGCAAAGCAAAAGCTCTGCTGGTAAAAATTAAAAGAGGTGCCGCAGAGAGACCTGCAATGCCAGAGATGCCCTCCGCTCCTTCGTCTACCTCTTCTGCTGGCTCAACAGAACTTACCTCAGAGCAGATTTTTGCTATTGCTGTTAATAAGGCAGTTGAAGGTGACATGGAGGCGGTTAATGCTATAGATGATAAAGTTACGAGAGGAAAAGCAAAAGCATTATTAGTTAAAATTAAAAGAGGAACTGCTGAAGCGCCGCCTATGCCAGACTTATCAGCACCAAATAATGAACCTGTAATTAGCGAAGAGTCTGAAACTGAGGAACAGCTTATGGAAAGATTGATTGCCGAAGGTTTGAAAGGTAATATGGAAGAAATTAATAGCCTTGATAACAAAGTACTTCGAGGCAAGATCAAGGCTGCAATTGTAAAAGCGAAAAGAAACAAATAAAATGGAAGAAAGAAAACCAAATCCAATGTCAACTTCACAGCTTTTATCAATGGTTGTTTGCACAATTCTGTTAATAGTATATGTTACTTTGGTTACTTGGGTGCTTTAATAATTGAATTTTGATTGGCTAACAATGTCATGGATACAGCAAAATTTAGAATGGGCTGTAGGTTTGTTACTTGTGGGTATTATTGTTTTATTCTTTTTTCCACTTTTGTTAGGCTACCAGCTAAAAGAAGAAGAAGACTCCAATGATTAGTGAAAATGGATCGTTGCCAATTATATCAATTCTAGTTTTGGCATTTTGAATTCTATTGATAACCGAGGTTTTTAAACTAAAAAAAGTTCAAAGAAGACTAGTGAAAAAGATAGACATTATAAAAAAAGAATTAGACGCTCTTAAAGGGGAAAAAAGAAGATAGCTTTTTGAGTTTTTTGAGGTTTTTTTGCTAATATTAATTATCTATGGAAAATAATAACTTAACTGACGAACAGAAAAAAAGTGAAAATAGTAGGATATATGTCCTTTTTTACTCTTTTTTTTTAATACCATTTATGATTGCCGTATTTGGCGCAGTCTTTTTTCTTCTTTTTAAATTTGTTACATATGAGACAAATGATGTTGAAGAGCTTTTAAATCAAGTAAAAATTGGCTCTGCATCTAAAAGATGGCAATCAGCCTTTGAACTTGCCAAGGTTCTCAATAATCCTGACTCAGACCCTCTGTCATCCTCTTTTAAAGATCAACTTTCTTCAGCATACGAAAGGTCTATCCATGATGACCCTCTTGTTAGATCTTATTTAGCAATGGCTATGGGCGCCACTCAAGATACTGCATTTGGCAGTTCATTAATTAATGGCTTAGAAGATAAAAGTCTTGAAACAAGAATTGCCGCAATCCAGGCACTTGGTATGATAAAATATGCTGCGGCTGTTAATCCCATTAGTCAATTAATCGAAACTGCAGATAATGAATCTGAAAGATTATCTGCAACGATTTCTTTGGGAATGATAGGAGATGATTCTGCTGTTCCTCATTTAGTTATGTTATTAGAAGATGAGGAGGCAAATATCAGATGGGATGCTGCTATTGCATTGGCAAAAATGGGGAATGATAGTGGGGCATATATAATTGAAGGCCTATTGGACAGAGACTATTTAAATAAGTTTAGTGAGATTGACCCCGTCGAGCAAAACAAAGTATTAATGGTTGCAATAAAAACAGCATCTATTTTGTTTGATAAAAGGTTCGAAGATAACCTAATTTCTTTATCTAAAAATGATAAAGATCTAAGCATTAGAGATGCAGCGATCAAAGCTTTAGAGAAAAATTATAGTAACGGAACCAATAAATTATGAGTGATCAAAAAGAAATAGTTGCACCAAGAGCAGCTGTTGGGTCGGTGAGTAAAAGCCGGAAAACATCGATGGAAAGACGTAGCTTTTTTAGCTGGCTTGCTGTCGGTTGGCTTGGTTTTGCCGCAGCAACCGGAGGATTTTTTACAGTTATCATTAGGTATCTTTTTCCAAATGTGCTTTTTGAGCCGCCTCAATCTTTTAAAATAGGTTTTCCTGAAGATTTTGCTCCAAACTCTGTTGACATTAGATACAAAAAAGAATTCAATGCATGGATTGTTAGGGATGATGAATCTATATTCGCTTTATCTACTGTATGTACTCATCTAGGGTGTACCCCAAACTGGTTACCTACAGATAATAAATTTAAATGCCCTTGCCATGGTAGTGGTTTTAGAATGACTGGTATTCATTTTGAAGGTCCTGCCCCTAGGCCTCTTGAGCGTTTTAAAATTGGTTTAGCTAATGATGGCCAAGTATTGGTAGATAAAACAAAAAGCTATAAATGGGAAAAAGGTGAGTGGGAAAATAAAGATTCCTTTCTCAAAGTTTAGAAATGAGTGAGAAAAATAATAAATCTATTTTAGAAAAAATGGGCGAGTCCCAAGTTTGGAAATCTATCATACGTTCTGGTGTTCCTCGTACAAGAAGGCAACGTATGCATGCAATTTTAGGAAGCGTTTTTCTACACCTTCACCCTGCGCGTCTTCCCAAACATGCTGTTAAGGTAGGTTACACATGGTGTATGGGAGGGTTGTCATTTTTCTTATTTGTGAACCTCACTATTACAGGTATACTGCTCATGTTTTATTATAGGCCAACCGTAGAATATGCATTTACCGATATAATTGACCTATCAGAGCAAGTTCCCTTAGGCATCATGCGCGAGCTGCACCGTTGGGCAGCGCATTCAATGGTTTTAATTGTATGGCTTCACATGGTTAGAGTTTTCATGACCGGTTCATATAAGCCCCCAAGAGAATTTAACTGGGGTATAGGCGTCATTTTGATGACTTTAACTATGTTATTATCATTTACAGGATATCTATTACCTTGGGATCAATTAGCTATATGGGCTGTAACTGTGGGGTCAAATATGGCCAGAGCCACACCGTTCCTTGGTAATGAAGGTCCGGGTGCAGCGTTGCTAGCTATAGGTGACATCAATCTAGTACATGTTGGTTCCGATGTCAGGTTCGCTCTATTGGGCGGTAGGTTTGTAGGCGAGGCAACACTGCTTAGATTTTATGTTCTGCACTGTATTGCGATACCGTTTGTTGCTATGATTTTTATGGCTGTTCATTTTTGGAGAATCAGAAAAGATGGAGGTATTTCAGGTCCTCTGTAGAGAGTTTCTGTTTTTCACGTTATGAATTTAGTAGCTATAAAATCTGCGATTGATGCGCTTTCAGCTCCAACAATCAGTTTTACAATTTTAACTGTTATTTTCCCATTTATTTTTCCTCCATCAGACTGGTTTGAAAAAATTCATAGGAAAACTGGTTTATGGAGAATGTGGACCAAGCCTGGAGGTGTAATTGGCATGATCCTAATTACAGCTTTTTTTGTGATCGGTTATTTTGATCCATACTTCAATAAAACGTTAACCAAGGCTGACAATTTTCCTATAGTCTTAATGATATATTCTATGTGGTTTTACATTTGGCTTGGTATGTTTAAAGCTTACCGAAATGATATTAGAATCGAGCAAGGGTTAAAGCCTGAAGAATATAATGATCCAGATGACAAAGTATTAGTATGGCCAGATCTTGTTTACATTGAGTTCATATGTTTGATATTATTTCAAGTGTTCTTAATAGTTTGGTCTATTTTAGTTGCAGCACCTATTGAAGAACCAGCAAATCCTGCAGCAACCCCTAACCCCTCAAAAGCTCCTTGGTACTTTTTAGGATTGCAAGAAATGTTAGTTTATTATGATCCATGGATTGCAGGAGTATTACTTCCTACTTTTATTATTGTTGGATTAATGGCGATCCCATATATGGATATTAATAAAAAAGGTGATGGATATTACTCATTTAAAGAGCGAAGAGTAGGTATGTTCATTTTCATGTATGGATGGGTTGTTCTTTGGTTATTTTTGATAATTATTGGAACATTTTTTAGAGGCCCGAATTGGAACTTCTTTGGTCCTTTTGAATACTGGGACACGCACAAAGTAGAAGCGCTTACCAATGTGAATTTGTCTGAAATTTTATGGGTAAAGTGGTTGAACCAGGGTTTGCCATCTAACATTCTAATTAGAGAAGGGTTAGGTTTTGTAATCACAGGAGCATACCTTTTTGTTCTTCCTGTGATTTTAGCGAAGACGTATTTAAAAGATATGTATACCGCTTACGGTCCTACTAGATTTGTGAGTTTAATGATCTTTGGTCTTGTTATGTTGGCATTGCCTATAAAGATGTACCTGCGGTGGATCTTTAATCTTCAGTACATAATCGCTATTCCTGAATGGTTTTTTAATATTTAGTATTGAGTAAAATTTATGTTTAAAAACGACGAACGATATTGGGATATTAACTTATTAAACAAGTGGTTTGCTATTTCCTCTGTAGTATTCCTTGTAGTAATGGTATGGGTGTTCATAGATGATAATGATGATGAGTTTAAAGAATATCAAAAAGAATTTCGAAAGCTTCAGATTGAAATAACCAAAGAAAAGCTAAATGAGGAGCAGTCACTTGTTGATGGAAAATCAGAAGAGTATGAACTTGAACTTGCCAGAGCTGTAAAATTATTTGATGATAAGTCAGAAGAAGTTGAAAAAATTAATGGTGAGTTAGGTGAGTTAAGAGCTGGTTTCTACAAAACAAATTTAAAGTTTAAAGGGGAGAAAGCTGAGCTTGATGTACTAAAGTTTAAACTTGAAAGTGCAAATTTAAAAGGTGGAAATGAGTCTGATGCGGTAAGAAAAGAATACAAAGAGAAATCTTCTGCTTTTAATGAACTTAAATTAATTAAAGAGCAGTTCGAGATCGACATTGCTAGCCGTGAAAAGAAGATCAAAAGTTTAAAAGCCGATATTAAGGCTGTAAAAGATGAAAGAGATAAAATACTCAAAAAAGTTGACTTAGCTCAAAATAGGCTAGCATCACTAGATAGATCCAAAATGTCATTTATGAACAAGCTTGGAGATATTGTCAGAGATCTACCTATTTTAGATTTTATGGATCCTTATTACAAAGTTAAGCAGACCGTTGTTAAGGATGTATTATATGATGTTAATTTCACTGCTATGCCCGCTGTTGATCGTTGTACTAGTTGTCATCTTGGTATTGCTAATCCTGATTTTAAAGATGCAGAGCAGCCTTACACGACGCACCCAGATTTAGATTTATATTTAACGAGTAAATCTCCGCACCCTGAAGAGTCATTTGGTTGTACGTCCTGTCATTCAGGTAGAAGTAGGGGTACGTCTTTCTTATCGTCTGCTCATACGCCTAATACACCTGAGCAGAAAAAAGAATGGAAAGAGAAATATGATTGGAAGCCAGTAAAGCATTGGCTCCAACCAATGTTACCGACTAGATATACCCAAGCAAGCTGTTTCAAGTGTCATCAAAATACAAGTGACCTTGCTGGAGCTGAAAAAATAAATCTCGGTTTAACCTTAATTGATCGCTCTGGTTGTAATGGCTGTCACGTATCAGCAAACTGGGAGTCCAAAGGCAAATCTGGCCCAGATCTTAGAAAGTTAAATGAAAAATCGCACCCAGAATGGGTTGCAAAGTGGATCAAAAATCCTCGAGCTTTTAGATACAACACTCGTATGCCTCATGTTTTTGAACAAGCGAATCAAGAAAAACCAAATATTGCTAAAAGAAATGTAACAGAAATTGCATCGATTACGCATTATCTCTTTGAAGGTAAGGAAGTCAAAAAATCTAAAAATCCTTCCAAGTATTTAGGAGATCCGTCTAATGGAGAGAAATTATTTTCCGCTGTGGGCTGTATGGGTTGTCACGTCAAAGAGCAGGATCCATCTTTAGCTCCACAAACAACAACCTTTAAAGAGCTAACCAAATTGCAAGGTCCAAATCTTATAGGTATGGGATCAAAGGTTACTCCAGAATGGCTTTTTAATTGGTTGAAAAAACCTCATGAATATATGCCTTCGACTAGGATGCCAGATCTTCGATTAAGTGATAGTGATGCAAAAGATATCACTGCTTACCTTTATGATAATAAAAATTATGATTTTGATCAATTAGATGCTCCAGAAGCAGACAATGATGTCCTTGATGAGCTCACACTTGACTGGCTCATGAAAATGAATCCAGAAAAGTATGCAATAGAGAAAGCATCTAAAATGTCCAAAGATGAGAAGATGTCTTTTGTTGGGGAAAAAAGTATTAGACATTACGGATGCTATGGATGTCATAATATTGATGGGTTTATGGATGCTAAACCAATTGGTGTAGAAATCACCCAGGAAGGGTCTAAGCCTGTTGATAAGTTTGATTTTGGTTTGTATCATGATATTCCTCACACTATACATGATTGGATTGAAAATAAATTACGCACACCTAGGATTTACGACAGAGGTAAAGAAAGTGAGCCACTAGACTTACTCAGAATGCCTAATTTTCATTTTACAGAAGAAGAAATAGAAGCAGTAACTATGGCTGTTTTATCCTTCAACACTGATAAAGTGGGAGAGCCACTACTTGCTCATAATAAAGTTCCAGATTATAATAAAGAGGGTCATAGGCTAGTCAAAAAATATAATTGTCAAGGTTGTCATTTGATTGAAAACAGAGGTGGTCAGCTAGTAGAGCAAATCGGAGCTCCTGAATATGGTCCTCCTAATCTTCATTCACAAGGAAGAAAAACAAACCCGAACTGGTTGATTAAGTTTTTTAATAATCCAATGACTGTTAGGCCAAATCTTCAGGTTAGAATGCCTAGTTTCCATCAAATAAGTGATAAAGAGTGGGATACTATTATTAAGTACTTCCAGAGCATAGACGATGAAAATACTGGTTATAGAGCTCCTCACCAATTTGCTTCAAGCAGCAGTAAATTTAAAGCTGGTGAAAAAGTGCATGAGTTAGGTGCTTGTAATAATTGTCATTTTTATGGTACTGAGTTTCCTACGCAGGTTGCATCTACTTGGGCTCCAAATTTAGCTTTGACCAAAGAAAGATTAAACCCAGAATGGGTTGTAGATTGGCTTAGAGAGCCGCAAACTATTATGCCGGGTACAAAAATGCCTGCTCCTTATTTGCCTACGCCTGACGTTTTAGAGACTGATGATGCGGTAGAAACGTGGGGTAGAGATCTTGTAAAGCTTAAAGGTAATCAAGAGGCAATGCTAGAAGGTTTACGAGACTACATGTGGAATATTAAAGGTAAAGTAGATATCAGCGCTGAGATCAAAGAGTATTTCGACGAAAATGGATATGATTTTTCTGATGGATCTGAAGATTATGATGATGAAGACGATTGGGATGATGAAGACTGGTAAAGGTTATTGAGCAAACTTAACATAGTTCTCAATTTCCTTACTCACTGATCCTGCTAGCCAATCATCCCCTTCCCATATTTTTAATAGAGTTTTATCGGGTCCTATTAAGGCAGACCTTAGATTGTGTCCAATGTTATTCTTTTCTATTCCCCAATACTCGCACCCAATCTCTGAAGATAAAGTATATAGGTCACTTACTTTTCCTACGCTTGAAAGGACGTCCCAGTTCGGAAAATCTTCTATCGAGCTTCCGTAAAATGATTTTAAAATCTCAGGTGTATCATATAAATAATCAAAGCTGACCATTACTAGTTTTATATTATCATAATCTTTAAAATTTCGTGCAATGACTCCGTTTTTTATTACTACAGCTGGACACATGTTTGGAACGGGGCACCTAGTAAAAATAAAAGATATAAAAACATAATTTCCAGAATAGTTATCTAGACTAGTTTCTTTGGCATTAATATCTAAAAGAGTTACGTTGCTAAGCTTTTCACCTATTTCTTTCTTCGAATATTCATCGTCTTCCCAAAAATTATCACCATCATTATTTCCAATATGTTTTCCTATGATGTTAAAATCCGTTGCATAGCTAGAAGTTTTAGTAATTATGAATTTGAATTTTACACTATCATTTTTATTTAAACTTTTTACTACGTTCCTATTTTCTATGTTGAAATGCATAACCATAGGCATCATAAAATTTGGAATTGAATCGTGGTCGATTAATATTTTCTTATTATCTAAATTAATGTCTAATACTACGCCAGTAACATCATAAATTTTCTTAGAATCTGAACAAGATGATCCAATAAAGATAACTAGTATTATTATAAGCTTTTTCATAAAAAAAAAGGCGAACAGAGTGCTCGCCTTTCCTTAATTTATTTTTTCAGATTTACTTTTTCTTTGGTCTAGTAAAAGTAAAATCTTTAGTCACCGAACCGGAGCCAACAGTAACTTTATCAACGATGACTTTCTTTTTAAATTTTTCCTGCCAACAAACAACTTCATATGTACCTGCTGGCACATTTTTGATTTCATAATCACCGTTAGAATCTGTTACAGCATAATATGGATGATCTGAAACAAGAACCCAGGTTTTCATCCAAGGATGGACATCACACTTAATATAAAAAGGGTCCTCAGATGAGTCAAATTTTGCCTTCTTCTCTTTAACTACTTTCGGCATAGCAAAGTTAAACTCTTTATTCTTTTTGGGGATAGAATGAATGTTGTGAAGAGTAGCATCGCTATTTTTAATCAACAGATCTTGCCCAGCCTGAATACCAAAAACATGTGGTGTGTAGATACATCCCTTCTGATCAAGAACTACAGCTTCTTTAGGTACGCCTCCATTATACTTAACGTCGCGGAGGTATACAATGCACTCAGCAAGCTCACCTTTAGAGTTTACTTTGAAACTTTCTGAAAAAACTTTCTCAGAATGAGATGCGCCACAAACTGGATCAGCATCCATGCGTAGCGGTCTATTTTTTGGAGCTTTCCCATTATATTTAACTTTACCTTTAATATCACCAGCACTTAGATCGCTAGCAAAACAAAAAAGTATGAGAAATGTTAGGATACTTTTAAATATATTCATATCAAGAATTCCTTATATATAATTATTTATAACTTAAATTTATTACAATAATGTCAATGACATCAATATTATTAAGATTGAATTGTGAGGTTCACTTGTTATCGATTAGGGAGCGCACATAAATGTATATATTTATGCTCTCTTGCTATCTACTAATGATAATTAATTTTATCAATTTCACTATTAGCGGTGCTATGGTCTTTTTTGATATCCAATTTTTCGGTGCTAACCATGCTCAATTTTCTTTACTTGCTATTTTAGTTTTTGTGCTCACTGAGACCATCGTTATGTATTTCTTCATTGCTACTGGTAAGAGTATCAAAAATATTTTAATTGAAAATAATAGTAGTGAGTCTGAAAGACTGTGGGATAAAATTAAGTCGATAAAAGGGATAATATTTCCTCAAATAATGTTGACGATTACAATTGTCGGGACATTGTATGTATTTTATTTTGGCTATGTCACTTCAAACTCAAATGCTGAAAATATAAAATATGCTTGGATTTCAACTCCTTTATTTTTCATTGGTTACTTACATCATATATGGACATTGAAAGTAAAAAATGATTCTTTCAAGATGCAGATAGATATTGTAGGTGAACTTCCAAATAGTGAGTAAATCAAATGTATTACATGGCAAAATCGCTTCAACTACTTGGAATTTTTTCTATACCGATAGGGGTCATTGTGAAATACCCAAAGCTTATGGATCCTAAATTATTTTTAGCTTCTTTGATTATTTTTGGATCTGGAATGGCTATTGAGAAATACTTACTTAAATAAGTAATTATTTTATGTGATTTATTCGTATTAAAATCATTAATTTTGACATCTAAATACTTATAATTATGGCAGGATATAATCACTTAAAAGGAATCCCGGAATTACCCGATTCCCCCAATATCAAAAAGAAAAGGCCAAAGTCTGTTGCAGTTGTTGATGAAGATAATTGTACCGGATGCCAAGCTTGTGTTCCTTTTTGCCCTGTAGATTGTATCGAAACAGTTCCGAAAGACAAATACGACATCCCTATACCTCCTGTTCAAATACGATTTGACGAGTGTATTGGTTGTGTAGTCTGCGCTAGGGTTTGTACAAAAATGACCTGGGATGCAATAAGAATGATTGATACAGATACTTTTGAAGAATTGTACGGAATGAAAATAAATTAAAACAACTTTTTCGGAGTAAAAATTGAGTTCAAGTTCAAATAACCATGATCACCATGAAGAAAATTTCATTCAGAAATATATATTTTCTGTTGATCACAAGGTTATAGGTATACAATACGGAATAACTTCATTATTGTTTTTATTATTTGGTTTTTCGCTAATGGCTATAATGCGTTGGCAGTTAGCCTACCCTGGAACTGAAATTCCAATCGTAGGGTTTATTTTTGGTGAAAGTGGTGTATTAGCCTCTGAGCAATATAACTCGTTAGGAGCAATGCATGGTACCATAATGATATTTTTAGGCATAGTTCCGTTAGCAGTAGGTGCCTTTGGAAATTATCTTGTTCCTCTTCAAATAGGAGCTATCGATATGGCATTTCCTAAACTTAATGCAGCTAGTTATTGGACCTATTTTGTTGGCGGCGTTATTATGATTTCTAGTTTCTTTATGCCTGAAGGTGCTGCTAGATCTGGTTGGACTTCATATCCACCGCTCTCAGTTTTTGAAAATGGTCAAACAATATGGCTCATTTCAATGATATTTTTAATCACCTCCTCGCTGTTGGGCTCGATGAATATTATTGTAACTATTGTCCAATTAAGAGCACCTGGTCTAACATGGATGAGACTTCCAATTTTTACTTGGGCTCAGTTTGTGACTTCTTTTCTGTTGGTTTTGGCTTTTCCTCCTTTAGAAGCAGCAGCGGTAATGCAACTTATGGACCGTGTTGCTGGTACGAGTTTCTTTCTGCCTAGCGGACTTGTTATGTCTGGTGAAATTGTTGATGTTGCAGGTTCCGGGTCTCCTTTGCTTTGGCAACATCTTTTTTGGTTTTTAGCTCACCCAGAAGTTTATGTTCTCATTTTGCCTGCATTAGGTATAGTTGGTGAGATTCTAGCCAATAATACTAGAAAACCAATTTGGGGATTTAAATCCATTATCTATTCTATGGTATTTTTGGGTTTTATCTCTTTTATTGTTTGGGCACATCACATGTTTTTAACCGGTATGGGTCAAGCGATGAGTGCATTTTTTCAAACAACAACAATGATTATTTCAATACCATCTGTTGTTATTCTTACTTCTTATTTCTTATCGTTATGGGGTGGATCAATTAGGTTTAATACTCCAATGCTTTTTGCATTAGCCTTTTTGCCCATGTTTGGAATTGGTGGTCTAACTGGTTTGCCACTTGGTTTAGCGGCTTCAGACATTTATTTACATGATACATATTATGTTATTGGTCACTTTCATTACGTTGTTGCGCCAGGCACTATTTTTGCACTTTTTGCTGGAATATACTATTGGTTCCCAAAAATGACTGGTAAAAAGATGAGCGAAATGCTGGGTAAGTTGCATTTTTGGCCTTCGCTAATTTTTATGAATGGTATTTTTATGCCTATGTTTATTCAAGGTTTGGCAGGTGTCTCTAGGAGGCTTGCAGATGGTGGGCAATCATACGCGCATGCTAGTGGTGTTCTGGAATGGAATGAGTTTATGTCAATCTCAGCTTTCTGCCTAGGTCTGGCACAAATACCTTTTATAGTGAATATTTTTATGTCTCTATTTTCTGGCCAAAAAGCCTCGAGAAATCCATGGGATTCTACTACGATTGAGTGGGCCGCGCCCTCTCCGCCAGTTGGTCATGGTAACTTTGATGGTCCAATAAATGTTTACCATACAGCTTATGAGTATAGCGTTCCTGATGATAAGAAAGATTTTAAACCTCAATTTGAAAATTAAATAGATTATGGAAATACCTTATAGTATAGAAGAAAGAGAAGACACTGGACTGATCAATTCAAAGCTTGGAATTTGGATATTTTTAGCTTCTGAGGTAATGCTCTTTGGTGGCTTATTTTCTGCATACATCTTTTTAAGAATTGCTGCGCCTCCAGGAGATTTTGAATATTGGGCATCAAAGCTTAGTGTTCCTATGGCCACTGTAAATACAATGGTTCTCATTTCTTCTAGTGTTTCTATGGTCATGGCTTGGGCCTCTCTTAAATTGAAAGATTTTTCAAAATATAAGATGTATATGGGTATAACATTGCTATGTTCTGCTCTTTTTATGATAATTAAATATTTTGAATACACTAGTAAGTTCAGTCACGATATCTTTCCTTCTACAAGTAATTTTATGGCGATCTATTTTACCTTAACAGGTTTGCATGGACTCCATATTTTAGGTGGTGTCATTGTAATGCTATATTTCTACCTTCCTATTAGTCATAAATTATGGGAAGAACAGCCGGAGCATTTTACTAATAGAATAGAAGCTCTAGGGCTTTATTGGCATTTCGTAGACCTCGTCTGGATATTTTTGTTTCCAGTTTTATATTTATTATAAAGGGTTATTTATGAGTAACGATCATAGCAAAGAATCAATACAAGAGCACATTAGAGTTTATTTAATGGTCTTTGGCGCACTTGCAGTACTTACTGTAATTACTGTTTTAGCATCATTTATCGAAGTAAGTACTTCGGAAGGAATATTCTTAGCATTAATTATAGCCTCTGTAAAAGCATCATTAGTTGCTGGATATTTTATGCATCTAATAACTGAGAAAGGTATGATTATTTCAATACTTCTGCTTACAGTATTCTTCTTTTTCATAATGATTTTTCTTCCATTAATATCTTATACTGATAGCGCTGGTACTCATGTACCATGGGTAGATGGACAATAGAGGATTTGTTTTATGATTGGCATTAAGTCATTTCACCTTTTTTTTATAGCTCTGTCAATTTTACTATCTGCTTGGTATGGTTATTTTGAGTTTGCTACTCCTTCAAACCCAGGAAATCTTTCTACATCACTAAGTGTAATATCATTCATTGTAATGTTTGGATTAGTTTATTATGGGTATAGTGTTTTTAAGAAATTTAGAAATATATAGATGCATATTCGGTTCATAATTTTTTTATCAGTTTTCATTTTTAATGCTATTTGGGCTTGTGGCACTTGTTACGGTGACCCTAATTCATCTGCAGTTAATGGAATGAATTGGGCAATTATCTTTTTGTTAGTGACGACCGGAGGTGTGCTTTCAGGCATTAGTCTCTCCGTTATGAGTATAGCTAAAAAAGCAAAAAAATATAATAAATCTAAGGAAGTTTAAGTTTTGTTAGAATTTCTACATAGTTTGGGCTTGCCCCAAAATCTTTCTCTACAAGGAGAATATATTGATAATGCGAATGTATTAATGCACTGGTTGATGCTCTATTTATTCATTGGTTGGGGAGCATTCTTTATTGTTAGTCTTTACAAGTTTCGCGCTTCAAAGAATAAAAAGGCTGATTATTATGGTGTTAAATCTCATTTATCGTCCGTCCTTGAGGGTGCTGTAGCAATAGTAGAGATAATTGCTTTATTTGGTTTCTCTTATCCAATATGGGCATATAGAGTAAATGAAGTTCCTGACAGTAGGGATGCTGTTAATATTAGAGTAATCGCTCAACAGTTTGCATGGAATATACATTACCCTGGCGCAGACGGTGTATTTGGAAGAACTGATATTAATTTAGTAGACGAGTCTGAGCAAAATTTTATTGGTATAGATAGGTCAGATGAGTTTGCTAAGGACGACATAATACTACAGAATCAAATGCATATTCCTGTAAATAAAAAAATAAGAGTAGACCTATCATCAAAGGATGTAATACATAATTTTAAGTTGCCTGAGCTAAGAGTGTCGCAGGATGCAATACCAGGAATGACAATTCCTGTACATTTTACGGCTACTACCACATCTAAAGATTTTTTAGAGAGTGTCAAAGGAACTCCACGTGAAGGTAAAGGTTTAGAGATCGCATGTGCACAGCTATGCGGAATTACTCATTATAGAATGAGGGGATATCTTACTGTAGACACAGAAGAGGAATATAACGAATGGCTTGCTAGCGAGGCTGAGTATTTAGATTTTGGTGATGGCGATGATGATGATTGGGGAGATGACGACTGGTAAATTTTTAAAACTTTAATTTCAATAAAAAAGCCCGATAAAACGGGCTTTTTTTATGTTCTAAAAGTATAGTTAATAGTTCTATTAGCAGTCGCTAAAACCATACGTATAATCTTGTTGGCATAACGCAAAAAAAGTCAAAATATAATTATTTTAGATTTTTAACTAAACCACCAAAACTTTGATCTATTTCAAATCCTTGTTTATAAAAAAAGCTTTCATGATAAAAACCAACTGTCACTATTTTATGACCTGCTTGAGACATTCTATTAAAAAAATCATCCATAAGTCTTTTACTTAAATTACGATTTTGATATTTTTTCATTATAACTACCCATTCAAGATGTATTCTTAAATTGTTTTTCAATTTATAGTAGAGTCCTCCAATTACTTTATTTCTGCTATTTAAAATAAATAAGAATTCATGGTCTGAAGTAAAAGTTACCGTCAAATTTTCTTTTGATATGATTGTTTGAAATTTTGCAATTTCTTTCGGTTGAAACGGTGGCCTTACAGTATATAATTCTCCTTTTGAATCTTCTGTTTTAAATACAAGGTCAAGGTTTCTATTTTCTCCTTTACTTGTCCTCACCAGTTCTGCATAGTCTGCTGCATCTATGTGGGGGTATAACATCCTAGTCAAGAAAAATTCATCTTCCTTGTTTAAATCTGTATTATTAGTTATTTCTTTAATTCTTTCCTTTAAATTCCAAGGACTTAGTATTTTCGATCTCATGTCTTGTATTATAGATTGGAAATGAAGGTTTAATTTTTCCCCTGATTCTTTGAAACATGTCATCATAAAAAATCTTACCCTAGTTTCTGGATATTCATCCAGTAAAGAATTCAAATTATAATCATGATATAATTCTTTAAGAATCGAAGCTTTTGCTTTATTTGTTGCATTTGGATTTAATTCAAGCCATCTCTCATATCTAAGTGCTGCAAAAACAACTGGTTTTGTTAATACTCCATATTTTTGAAAATCTTCTAAAAAACTAGTTATTCTATTTTTATCTAAGCCTAATTCTAGAAATTTATTTTTATACTCTTTTTTAGAAATATCATCTTTTAAAACATTTAAAATTGGAATTCCTTTTCTCACTTTCATTGCTTCTAAAGTCGCTGTGAAAATTAATTCCCAATCTGCCATATGTTTTAGACCTGTAAATCTTGACTCTGTATCTAATATATAATTCAAGTAAAGATCTAGATAAAATTCTCCAACGGATGAAACTTCTTTTCTATCAGATATGGAAATAATTTTATTACCAGTATTATAATCGTGAGGTGGAATGATTAAATTATCGGGAA
>JAYPIC010000014.1:23857-37826 GCA_038127595.1 bacterium
TAATTTATTTCCTGTACGATGCCAAAACTCTACATAAGCTTGAACTCCATTCCATATGTAATGAAGCCAACGCATTTGCCATCTGTCTTTTTTATTGCCTGAAATAATTTCAATTTTGTGCCGCTCTAAATAAACATCCACAGTGTCATTCGTAATATATTCCTCGGTGTATATTGATTCCTCTGGCCAGTACCCACCAAATTTTTCTACTAATTGAGTTTGGCCAGAACTTTTTGAGCCCATTAAAATGAGCCATTTAATTTCATCTTCAAAAAATTCTCTGTCATGATTATGATTAAGGTTCAATATAATGTTATAAGATCCGAAACTGATCGTTTTTACTAAAACACGGAAAGAGCTTTTGTCATTTTTTGTACTAAGGTGCTTTATCCATATCCCATTTTTTGGAATGTCAGATAATTGTAAAATAGTATCATCGGTAAATAAAAATATTGATTCCTTAATTAAAGCAGTTGAACTAATTGCTTTGATTAATTTGGATTTATGATTGTCTCTAACATTGTCGTCAAAGGTAATGACTTCTTTCCAGGTATACTCTTCTTTTGTTTCTCTATCGATTGTTAAAGATGTGTTTGGGCCAAGCCACTGCCTAAAACCATTAATTAAATCATAATATTCTTTTTGTGCAGATGATTTAATCTGTGATGGAGATTCTGATAATTGCCACCAAACTAATTCCGCTCTACTTGATACAAATTGGGTTGGATGAATTTTACCATATTCACATATGATTTTTAATGTATTTTGAATGAAATCAAGATCAATAGAATCAATGTCATCAATATCATTGTGAAGGTCTTGTAATAGTTTTATTAATCTAGAATATTGATTTAAAGTGATTTTATTGACATTAAAATCAAATTGTACTTCATTATTTGTTTCTTTGAAATACCTAAAATCAGATCTTAATCTCTCCACAAAAAGATTTTCCGATAAAATAGGTGCCAATGTTTCCAACAAACTTAACCTAATAGAAGAATCTGGATGATTTAAATATTGTATAAAGGTGTTAAGAATTACATCGGACCAATCATTATCTTGCTTTTCCAATATTCTAATAAGGTAATCATTAAAAGAAAAATCTTTATTTAAATAGAGAGATAAGGCTAAGTGAATGAGTTCTAACTGATATTGGCTATCTTCTAAAGTATGAATATTTTCTTTTTTACTAAATGCGTTTTCACCAACAACTAAAGATACATGCTGATAATTAATAGCCTCTTTGATTCTGAAGATTGTATTTGAAATAAAATCAACTAGTTCTATGTTACCAAGCCATAGTTTTGGATCATTGATAAAAGAGTCTAAATCAAAAATTTTATTTTCAATTATATAGGTAAAGTTTCCAATTACAGCTTTATTATTGTGCCATCTAAAAGTTAAAAATACATTTTTATCATTTACTTTAATATCATTCCCGTCCCATTTGATATTTGTTTTTATAGTTCCAATTTCACGTATTAACCAATTAGGGAATTTTATTTCTTTATCATCATTGTATAAACTCAGATAATTTTTTTTATACATTGAAGAAATAGCGGTGCTAAAGTTTTTTATAACATTTTTTCTTTTATAGGTACCTTTTTGCGTTAATTCCCCTTTATCCATAGAGAAATCTCTAGCAATTATTGAAAAGTTTACAATGCGCTCATATGGTGATAAAAATCCATTTATGGAAATTAACATTGCACTAAAAATTTCATGTATTTGATTGTCGTTCATATTCTCCAAATTATATTCATCATTGCTTCTATTTGGATAAATAAGAACTGTGTTATATTCTTTTCCATCGCCTACAAGAAAAACTGATTGAACTAAATCGAAGTCTTGAAAAAGATTTTCTATTTTTTGAGGGGCGATAGTTTGTCCACGACTATTTTTGTAAATATCTTTCTTTCTATCTACAATAAAATAATATCCATTTTCTTTCTTAAAAATATCTCCGCTATAAAACCAACCATTTTTAAAAGATTCAGAATCTTTAATCTTATAAAACCCTGATGAAACATATGGCCCTTTCATGCAAAGCTCGCCATCGTCTTCAATTTTGAGTTCTATGCCTGGTAATGATCTACCAACACTATTTGCAATATACTCTCTTGGTGGTGTCATTGTTATTCCACCTGTTGCTTCGGTCATTCCATATCCGCTTATTAATTCAATTTCATTTTCCTGGAAAAATAGAAAAATGTCTGGGTCTAAATATCCAGCCGCTGATAGGCCCCATTTTAAATTTCCTCCTGTAATATTTTTTAACTTTTTATTTATCTCTTCTTCTGATGATAGGTCTAAATCAATGGAGTCATTAATTGAGTCATATATTTGCACCCACCTTTTTGGAATACTTATAAAAACAGTGGGAGATATGATTGAGAAATCTTTTAATAAGGAATTAAATGCTGGTGATTCAGCAAAAGTATATGTTGCACCCCAAAAAATTGAACCCATTAATTCAAAATATCTGCCAAATGTATGGAAAAGAGGTAGGTAGCATAAAAAAATATCAGTACTTCCTATTTCAGGCAACGCAAGTGCTCTAGAAAACCTCTTCGAAATTATATTAAGCTGTGAAAATTTCACTCCTTTAGGGTTGCTTGTTGACCCTGAAGTATACATTATAGTATTTGTCCAATTCATATCAATATCTGGCAGATATTTTATTTTGTTTATTGGAGTGTAATTATCACTATTATCAAGAAAATCATCCCATGAAATGAAATTACTTTTTACAGTCCCAATTCCGTTAACATCTACAACATACATTTCATAATCTTGTGAAATAGAATTCCATAAATGAACAGAATTCTCTCCTCCTAAAAATAATGTATCAACCTTTGATTCTTTTAGAATGTAAGAAAAATGTTCTTTGGTAGAGTTTAAAGGGATGGGAATTATTCTAATTCCAAAAGATAATGATGCTAGATCCACTAAAGCAGTTTTATACTGGTTATGAGATAGTACCCCAACGACTGGCCTTTTATTTTTAGAAATTTTTTGTAATGCACTCGCGGTTAGCAATATATCGTTCCAGAGTTTCTTGAAACTAATCTCAATCTTATTGTTTCCATCTACAATGTAGATTGCAGTTTTATTTTTATACCTATTAAATCTCTGTAGCAATAATTGTCCTGTATGATAATTATATTTTTCAATAATCTCTACAGTTTTCATTGCCCAAAAGTGGCTGTTATTTTGCGATATAATTTTCGATACAGATGAGAAGTGTAAAAGGTCTAAAAATGAAAAAGCTTCATCTTTTGAGACATCATTATCAATAACATATTTTAGTGTTAATTCTAGTTCATCATAGGCAATTTGGCCCTCATTAACGGAATTTAGTAGGTTGGTAATTTTATGTTTAATTTCAGTCACGAATAGCGATTAGTTTCTAATCTGTTTTTGAAAGAAGCATTGCTGTATATCATTCTAATATGTACATTCATTTGCTTTCTAAAATTTTACTAATAAAAATTCAATAAAATGAGCGATAAACAAAAAATAATAGATCTTGAAAATAGGATTCATAGGCTAAATGAAATTGGAATGGCGCTCTCAACAGAGTCCGACTCAAATAAATTATTTGAAATGATTTTAGAAGAGGCTAGAAATATAACCAATGCTGACGGGCGCACATTATATAGTAAGAATGAAACAGGTGATCTTCAGTTTGAAATTCTTAGGAATGACACTATGAACACCACTATGGGAGGAAGCTCTGGAACTAAGATTCCTTTTGACCCCGTAAAATTATGGGTTGACGAATCAACTCCCAATCAAAGTAATGTATCAGCTTATGTTGCCTTAACAGGTGAGACTGTTAATATTAAAGATGCTTACGAAGAGGCTGGGTTTGATTTTAGTGGTACAAAGTCTTATGACCAAAAAACTGGATACCGTTC
Source organism: bacterium (assembly GCA_038127595.1). GTDB lineage: Bacteria > Fidelibacterota > Marinisomatia > Marinisomatales > UBA1611 > TMED80. The sequence goes on from JAYPIC010000014.1 coordinate 27,778, forward strand.
ACAATCATTTTTAACAGTGCCTTTAAAGAACCATGAAAATGAGATAATTGGTGTAATGCAGTTGATAAATGCCAGAGATAAAAATGGTAGGGTTGTTTCATTTGATAATGATATGCAAGAACAAATTGAATCCTTAGCGTCTCAAGGTGCTGTCGCCTTGACAAATAAAAAACTGGTTGGTGAACTGAAAACTTTGTTTGAAGCATTTATTCAGCTAATTGCAACTGCGATTGACAAAAAATCTGAATACACCGGTGGCCATTGTTCAAGAGTCCCTGTAATTACCATGATGCTTGCAGATGAGGTTGCAAAAACAAAAACCGGTAAATATAAAGATTTTGCAATGACAGAGGATGATAGATATGAATTATATATTGCAGCGTGGCTTCACGACTGTGGGAAAGTTGCTACACCGCCGCACGTTGTTGACAAAGGAACTAAGTTGGAGACAATATTTGATAGGATTGAATTGGTTAAAACTAGAATGGAAATTCTAAAAAGAGATGCTGAAATAGATTTTTTAAAGAGGAAGTTAAATGGTTCTTTACCTGATTATGACGAAGAATATAGAAATTCAATTAAGCAAATTGATGAAAATATAAAATTCATTGAATCTTGTAACATTGGTGGTGAGTTTATGAAACCAGAGCTTCAGGAAAGAATAAAATCCATATCTGAACAAAAGCTACTATTAAATAATGAGAAGGTAAATATCCTTACTGAAAATGAAGTGCGAAATTTAAATATAACAAAAGGTACTTTACTTCCTGAAGAAAGAGATATAATCAATGATCATATATCTATTACCATTGATATGCTTGAACAATTACCATATCCAAAAAATTTAAAAAATATACCAGAATTTGCTGGCGGTCATCATGAAAAAATGGATGGTACTGGTTACCCAAAAGGGCTCAAAGCAGATCAAATGTCTCCACAAGCAAAGATTATGGCAATTGCAGATATCTATGAAGCATTAACCGCCGCTGACAGACCATATAAAGATGGGAAAAAACTATCTCAAGCAATGAGAATAATGGGCTTTATGAAAAATGACTATCATATTGATGAGGATTTATTTGAGATTTTTGTTAATTCTGGGGTATATAAACACTATGCCGATGAGCATGTTGCTGCAGGGCAAATAGACGATGTAGATGAAAAGGCTATACTCGGAGTAAAATGAATATTTTAGAAAAACGTAAACTTTTAAAAAATAAAATATTTTCATTGCAAGATGAGGTTTCAAGAATTTTAAGTATTGATAATGATGTTGATAAGTTTTTAGATAACTCAACCATTCTTGATGAATGGGAAGAAATAATTCCTGATGCAGAATATGGTATTTTTGTAATGGCAATTCTTAACAATGTAAAAAGAGAATCGATTATTGATAAAATTTTAGATTCTATTTTAAATACTGATAAATCAGATTTTAGGGGACCAGCTACAGAAAATAATATAAAACAACACCCGTTTTGTTAAAATAATTCTGAATATTTAATATGAATATAGAAATTATTATAGTTCTATTAATATTGTCCTTAGGGTTTTTCCTTTTTATAAAAGAATACTTTAGTATAGATGTAACTGCCCTTATTATCCTTTCTAGTTTTTTTGGGCTGGGCTATCTCACGCCTTCTGAGGCAGTATCAGGCTTTTCTAATCCTGCAGTAATAACCATCGGTTTGTTATTTATTTTAAGTAGTGCAATTCAAAAGACTGGTCTTTTAGAATATATTGTTGTGACAATAAATAGATTGGTTCATTCCTCAAAAACTATTGGATTAGCGGCTTATTACTTTACTATTAGTATAGCATCCTCGCTCATAAATAATACTGCTATAGTAGCTATTTTTATGCCTATTACTATTCGGCTAGCTCATAATTATCGTGTAAGTCCATCAAAGATGCTAATACCATTAAGCTATGCAGCAATTTTAGGAGGTACGCTGACACTAGTTGGTACGTCAACCAACCTACTTGTAAATTCCATTTACATGAGTTATGAAGGATCTCAGCCTTTAGGGATGTTTGAATTCTTAAAGTACGGGTCCATCATTTTGGTTATAGGTACTGTTTATTTATTATTCATTGCTCCAAGATTAATTCCATCAAGAACTACTACTTCAAGTTTAACAAAAAGTTATCATCTAGGTGGTTACTTAACGGAGATGAAAGTAAGGAAAGGTTCTGTCCTTATTGGAAAATCATGCTTTGATAGATCAATTAATCAAAATTATGATGTTACTGTACTTGATATAATCAGAGAAAAAAAACATATTGTTAAAGATATTAGAAGAACAATTTTAAAAGAGGGAGACATACTTTTTGTAAGAGGCACATTAGAGAACTTCCTTCGGATGAAGGAAGTGGAGGGAGTTGCATTACTTACTGATGAGAAATTAACACAATCTGAGCTCGAGCAAGAGGATAATGAACTGGTAGAGTGTTTGCTTACAGATGATTCAGGTCTTGTTGGCAAGAGTTTAATGTCAACAAATTTTCGTCAAATATATGGTGCATTTATTTTAGCAATAAGGCGTGAAGGTGATATTTTTAGAAAAAAAATTGCACATATGAAATTGCGTGCTTTTGATACATTATTGGTTTATGGTCCATCAAAAAAAATAGCAAGTTTATCTGATGGAGGAAACTTCATCGTGTTAGGAAAAGTGCAAGCTAGGTTGATTAAAGAAAAATTTTGGTGGGTTAGTATTTACGTGGTATTAATATCAATTATTTTTGCGGCTATTGGATATATACCAATAATGAAAGGCGCATTCTTAAGTGTAGTTATACTTCTTAGTTTGAAAATTATTACAGCGCAGGAAAGTTATCAATCTATCCATTGGCAGGTGATCTTTCTAATAGCAGCTCTGATACCGATAGGTATAGTAATTCAGAAAACAGGTACCGCTGACTGGATAGGAAATAATATTTCAAATTTTATTTTTTTATTTTCTAGTGAACTTCAACCCTATGTATTGTTAGCTACGATATATTTTATAACAATGATTTTAACAGAGATTTCATCAAACGTTGCTACAGCAATTATAATGGTCCCTATAGCTATAGCAGTTTCAAACCAACTAGGTTTAGAATCTAGACCGTTCGTTTTTACTGTTGCTTTTGCTGCTAGCTCCTCATTTATAACCCCTATTGGTTATCAAACTAATTTGATGGTTTACGGTCCAGGAGGGTACAAGTTTAGTGATTACATTCGAGTTGGTTTACCTTTGTCATTAATCCTATTCATATCTGCAATATTGATCATTCCTAAACTTTGGCACTTTTAGTTTAAGTTTTATGAGGGATTTATTTTTAATCGATCCTAAGGTTACTTATCTTAACCACGGTTCTTATGGAGCTTGTCCAAAGTCAGTATTCCTTGATTATCAAAATTTTCAAAAGAGACTTGAAAAGCAACCTGTGCAGTTTATGACCAAATATTTTTGGGAAGATTTAAAAATTACTAGAGATACTCTAGGTGATTTTATAAAATGTGATGGGGACGATATATTATTATTCCCAAATCCGACAACTGCTATAAATAATATCATTGAAAACTTAGATATTGCTGAAGGCGATGAGATACTAACAACACAGCATGAATATGGAGCATTGATTCGTGCTTGGAATAGGTTGTCGATAAGGAAAAGTTTTTCGTTTATTCAACAAAAAATTGATTTGCCATTAGGATCAAAAGAGACATTTATTGATCAGTTTTGTGCGGGTATTAATGAAAGAACTAAAATCATTTTCATTTCTCATATAACTAGCCAAACTGCATTGATATTTCCTGTTGAAGAAATTTGCAAAATTGCTAAAAGTAAAGGTATCATAACAATAATTGATGGGGCTCATGCTCCAGGGCACATTGATTTGGATATAACTCAAATTGGATGTGACTATTACACAGGAGCTTGTCATAAATGGATGTGCGCTCCAAAAGGATCATCATTTTTATATGTAGCTAAAAATTTTCAAAAAGGTATGAGTCCTCAGATTATGAGTTGGGGAGAGGAAGGGGATGATCCAGGGCCATCACAATTTTTAATGGACTTTCAATGGCAAGGTACTAAAGATATGAGTGCGTTTTTAGCAATACCCTCAGCAATAAGATTTTTACAAAAAAATAAATGGAAAGAAAAAAGTGTAATTAGTAAAAATTTAATCAGTCATCTTGCTGGCCGTTTAAAAGACATCCTTGGTACGGAGAGTCTTTTTAAAAATAAAAACTGGATAGGACAAATGATTAGTCACCCTTTGCCTATGGATAGCCCAGTTAATTTAAAAGATATGTTGTGGAATGATTTTAAAATAGAAGTGCCTATTTTCGATTGGGGAAAACGAAACTTTATTAGAGTATCAGCGCATTTTTACAATGATCAAAAAGATATGGATCATTTGATTAAGGCTTTAAAGGAGATTTTTTAACTTGGCCCTAAATAAAAAAAACTCATTTATTTTTTGCTTATTATTCTTGATTTTTAGTGATTCGATTTATTCTCAATCAATTTCTTTATACCCTAAGAGGAGTAAAAAAATTAAAATATATGATACCTATGATATAAAAAATGGAAGTATTATAATCAAAGATAGTAGTTTAATTAAAAAAGTAATTCCTCTAAAATCATTAAGGAAAGTAAAATATTCACAAAAATCTTACAAATCTTATGGTGACATTCTCCTTGTTTCAGGTAAGTGGATTTTAAATTGTTCATTGTTCCCTGCTGTCATAGGCTACCCTAATTTATTTTACTCATATGGTTCCGTCAGTTCAGCTTTAATTTTATCAGGTTCAATTTTAAATCAGATAGGAATGAGACTTGGACGAAATGTTATTACTTATAAGTTAAAAGGACTTAATTACATAAATAGAGAATTGATTTTTTCATCGATTTTTTCTGACTTGGACTTATTAAAAAGTAATAGCGACATCAAAGGAGAATATTATTACGAGCCGCACGGAAAAAAAATTGAATTACCTAAGGCAAATTGGCTTCTAAAATTTTCTGCTAATAATAAACCATTTGGAATAGAGGCTTGGATAAAGAAACATAGACTCAGAGAAAAGAGATTCTTGCAATTTGCAGTGCCAAAAAAATAGCAGTTATGCAATATATCATTACAGCTTTAAAGTCTGAAGCAAAACCTATAATTGATTATTATGGTTTAAAATTTTCAGGTTTAAGCAATTTTCCGTTATATAAAAATGATAATATTACTCTGCTCATTACAGGAGTTGGCAGAAAAAATGTCTCCAACGTTCTCAATTTGTTTTTTCAAAAAAATAAAGTTACAAAAAATCAAATTATAAATATTGGAATATCAGGAGGTAAAAAGGGTGATTGTAGTATTGGCCAATTATTCTTAATCAATAAAGTTTCTGATGAAAAATCAAAATTAAGTTTTAATCTTGGATCTCAGTACTCTTTTGGTTTGCAAAATAACGAAATTACTACTGTTTCAAAACCTGTTGTAGATAACAACTTTAAAGGTGAGGGGCTTGTAGATATGGAGGCATATGAAATATGCAAGACAGTTAATGATTTAGAAGGTTTAAATCGACTACTTATTTTAAAAATAGTTTCTGATCATATGGACATGAAACATCATATTAGTGCGAATCAAGTAGAAAGTTTAATTAAACAAAAAATTCCAGTAATAGACAAATTCATAAGAGATCTTCGTAAATTACAGAATTAAATAAATGAAACTTATTTTATACATAGCCTTTTTAGTTTTCATTATCGGTGCTGTAGTGCTTGCTATCATGTATAGAATGCATGATGATCAAGATATTGAATAAATATATTGAGTTTATTCTTTGTTAATATTTTCAACAATAAAAAGAATAGCACTTATAGTTTGTAATTTTTATTTATTTTCTATGAATATTATAACTGGCCTTGAGACAAAAAATATATCTTATTGTGGTATACCTTTTGAAGTTTTAGGCAATAACTCATCTGAAATAAGCTATATTTTGATTCACGGAGATGAAGAAACAGCTAGAATGCTTTTGAAAAACCACATTAAAAAAAATAATGGTAGAGCATTCATTATAAAATCGAAAAATCGAGAAGTCCCATTTGGGCCAACGATTGTTGACCCTAATAGATTGTTCTCAAATATTGGAGCAAGAAGAGCCCTTAAAAATTTTAAATCAGATTGGGATAGAGACGAATTAGATAATTTATTAATTGAATTAGAAGAATTACGAGAAAGTTTTTTATTTGATATATTCCCTGATAAAGGAGGTTTATTGATAGCTTTACATAATAATTTTCGAGGATATAATGTAGAAGATGAATTAAATGATAGCGAATTATATTCAATCAAAAAAGATGAGAATCCTAGAGATTTCATTCTATGCACAAACGCTAATGATTATCAAAAGTTAAAAGATGGTCCTTATAATGTTGTACTACAAAATAGAATGAAGAATAATAATAATGGTTCGTTATCTTGGGCTGCTTTAGAGCATGGAGTCAGGTATATTAATATTGAAACAAGGTTGGGTTGGCTATCTCAACAAAGAAAAATGTTACAATTTGTTGAAAAGAGATTAAAAAAATAATTGGATATGGGAAAAATCATTCAAAAAATAATTAAGCTTATGCCGCTTGTGCTCTTTTTTATGCTGATATTTGTAGATAGGGAAGATAAAATGCAGGTATTTGGTTTTCTTTTTTTATTGTTCACTTATACTATTATTTTGGTGAGCAGAATTTTATATGCTAAGAAAGTATGGCACAAAGAATTCAATGATGAAAATTATGCAAAAGATGAAAGCATATTGAAAATGAAAGATTTAATAAAAAAATTTGATAAATAAAGATTTTAAAAAGAAAGGTAATTTTTATGAGAAATATAGACCCTAAAAGTTTATGTATAGGTTTTTTGGGAGCAGCTTTGATTTTTACTTTAACTGGAGCTAAGCAAAAAAAGAACCTTGGAGATATAGTTGTAAACTCAATTACTGTGTTAGATGATGGTTATGGTGGTTTTATTACCGCGTATAATCAAGATCAAAAAAGAACTTTATATCTCGGTACCGGTGAGGAAAACAATGGATATATACAAACATTTAATAAATTTCAACAGCCTACAGCTTATGTTGGTACTAACAAAGACATGGATGGTATATTAGTTCTCAACGATAGGTATGGAGAGCTAGGTTGGTCAAGATCTGCAAAACAATAATTATGAGGAGAATATAATTCAATGAAAATTGCTTTTTTAACTGCAGGCGGTATAGCGCCGTGCCTTTCTTCAAGCATTGGTGCTTTAATTGAGCAATATGCTACATTAAAACCAGAAGCTGAATTGATAGGGTATTTAAATGGCTATAGAGGCCTGCTGCTTGGTAAATCTATTAAGTTTCCAGAATCTGCTAAAAATAATTTTTCCGTTTTGTACGAATTTGGTGGCAGTCCCATAGGAAACAGTAGAGTAAAATTAACGAACGTAAAAGATTGTGTTGAACGCGGCTATGTAAAGGAAGGTGAAGATCCGTTAAAAGTAGCAGCAGAGCAATTGAAGAGAGACAATGTTGATATTCTTCATACAATCGGTGGAGATGATACAAATACAATGGCGGCTCAACTTTCAAATTACCTTAAGGAAAATAATTATGACCTTACAGTTGTTGGACTTCCAAAGACTGTTGATAATGATGTGTATCCTCTGGTTCAAACCCTTGGTGCTTGGACTGCAGCAGAGCAAGGTGCTATTTTCTTTGAAAATATTGTTAATGAAAATACTACAAGTACGAGACAACTTATTATTCACGAAGTTATGGGTCGTAACTGTGGGTATCTTACTGCTCAAACAGCTTTAGAATATAATAACAGGGTTAAAAATAAAGTGTTTTTTCCCGAGCTATTGATCGATGATAATAAGTGGGGCATAGATGCAATTTACATTCCAGAAATCGATTTTGATTTTCAGGTAGAAGCTGAACGTTTGAAAAAGGTTATGGATAAAAAAGATTGTGTAAATATTTTTTTAAGTGAGGGGGCTGGATTAGAGGCTATTACTAGAGAAATGGAAAGTAATGGGGAGGAAATTCCTCGAGATGCATTCGGCCATGTAAAACTAGATGAAATCAATCCAGGACAGTGGTTTGCAAAAAGGTTTTCAAAAGCATTAAACGCTGAAAAAACATTGGTCCAAAAAAGTGGGTATTTCGCTAGATCAGCTAAATCAAATGATAGAGATCTTCAGCTTATCAAAAACTCTGCCCAATTAGCAGCAAAATGTGCTTTAGATCACGAGAGTGGTTTAGTCGGTTTGGATATGGATGAAAATGGTGAACTATTACTCATTGATTTCAATCGTATAAAAGGAGAAAAACCTTTTGACCACAAAGAAAAATGGTTTGTTGATATTTTAAGATCTATCGGGCAAATTGATTGAACTAGGTTTTATTATTTGAATTTATTCTAAAATATCCAAAAAATATTATAGATGTTAACATACCAAGGTAAAATGGCTCAATTATTGAAAATTGTTGAAAGCCTAATTTTTCCATGATAAATGAAAGCGTTGAAATGCAAATAGGCATGACTATCCATATAATCATGTTTTTTTCCGTAAAGTGAAGTTTTTTGTTAAGGATTGCATTTATGAATGGTATGATAACACCGGGAATAAAAAGCGAGCCTAGTATAAATAACATTTTAACAACAGACGGAATTAAAATAGAAAGTAAAATAGATAAAACAGCAACAATGATTAGCCCATTTTTTATTAAAAAGACTGGGTTTTTTCTTGAATCTTTTTTTCTTAACCTCCATATTATGTCTCTTCCAATCGTTATTGCATTCACAAAACTCATAGAATCGATTGTCGACATAATAATTGCAAATAATGAGACAATAAATAATCCCAAAAATCCCGGAGGCAGTACCTTTAGTCCTAGTAGAGGATAAGACATAACAGGATTATCAGGGACTATGAAAATAAATGCATATAGTCCTGCTGTGATGGTAATTAGATCAAAAATAAACCACAAAAATATTGAGACAATTAAGCCTTTTTTTGCTATTTCTGCAGATTTAACAGAAGCAACCCTCTGAAAAAAATTAGGGTCAATTATTGTCCAAATAGCTATAAAGAACCAGACTGTAATATATTGTAAACTATTTCCACCAAGAGGGTCCAAGTGACTATCAGGCAAAGATGAATATAATTCTAATGGGGAAACAGAATTATACCATGCAAAGCATACGAGCATGAAAAAACCTGCAAACATTAAAAACATTTGAAGATAATCTGTTTTTACTATGGCAGATATACCCCCATTCCATACATAAATAGTGCTAAAACCAGTTGCAATAAAAATGCACCAAATTAATTCAATGTCAAATACGAAATTAATTAAAACACCAAGGCTAAGTATATATGGTGCTGGGCTAGATAATAAAAAAATAAAAACAGCGCTGATAATTCCAATGTTTTCGCCATAACTGCTTCGAAATACATCCGGGATGGATAATATATTTTTGCTCCAAATTTTTTTTGAAAGCCAAAAAGCATATATTACTGCAAAAAAATAATAAGGTAACCCGAAAATAAACCACGTCTGAATTCCGTATAAGTATGTATTTTCTCCGACTCCTAAAATAGCACCGTACCATGTACTTACTAGCGAAATTACAAAACCTGGTAAGCTTAATTTTCTTCCATGTATTATGTAATCTCTTTGGCTAATAGTTGCTTTTGGTTTTCTGAAAAATCCGAGTAGAACTAAAAAGATAAAGTAAGCAATAATAATAATGATATCGGTTTTTGTGATATTCATTTAATCGATGTGGTTTAGAAATAAAAAAATTTTATCAGTGCATTCAATATAAAATTCTTCTCCAATTGCTTCATTCGAAATTGCTCTTGATGATGGGCTCAGAGGCTCATTTGTTAAACTATATTTTAATCCAGTTACTGTGATTCTTTCGACATTTTCAGCTGCAACAATTGATATTTGCTGTCCTATTTTTGTTTCTATTGTTTTTGAACCTTTAATACAAAAAATTGTAGAA
>JAYPIC010000015.1:0-37657 GCA_038127595.1 bacterium
GCTCTAGTTGAGTACCTTTCATATAATGGGTTAGCCTCCTTAGGGTAATATGACATTGCCATGACAGTCCGGTCTCCTAATTTGACACCCATTGCATCCCAGATAAATTTTCTGGAACTAGTAAAAGCAAAATCTCTAACGTTCTTGGCTTTGTAACGCCATGTCTTAACTTTTTTACTTCTAGATTTTTCATTTATGATTGCTTCATCCTGCGATATGATAATCATAGGACTACTTGCAGATCTTGATTTTTTATATCTATCGATCTGTTGTTTTGTTAGCACTTCCATCATGTTTTGCAGTTCGCCTGTTGATGCAACTATATGATCTGCTGGAACGGTTATCCGAACATCATAATCGCCGAAATCCAATGTGAATTCTCCCCTGCCTAAAAATTGTTTGTTCTGCCAACCATATACATCATTGTACATTGCCATTCTTGGAAACCACTGACAAATCGTATATAAATAATTGCTATCAGTTTCAAAAAACTCATATCCAGACCTACCACCCATAAAGATCCTATCTTGCACTTTATAGTTCCAACGTATGGAAATCGAAGTTTTTGATTTTGACCTTAATGGTTTGTCAAGGTCGATTCTCATCATTGTTTTGTTTATTGTATAATTAAGTTTTCTTCCATCTATTGTGACAACTTCTTCAATGTTGAACCCACCGTCGAAGTCGTTTAAGATATCAAATGCATCTTTATCACCATATATATATCCAGGCTTCATAGAAGAAAAATCTAGTTTGCTTCTCATTTTCCCAGTAGAGATTTTATACGAGTCGGAATCCTTTGCTCGAACATTTTGATCAAGTTGCACCCATAAATAATTAAGATCATCTGGTGAGTTATTTGTATATGTTATTGTTTCAAATCCATTTATAGTTTGATTTTCATCATCTAGTTTTACATCAATAGTATAATCAGCCCTATTTTGCCAATATTCATGTCCAGGATAGCCTGCTGCAGTTCTATATGAATTAGGTGTAGCTATCTCTTGATCTAATTGTTTGAATTTATCTTCAATTTGAGCAAATGCTGTTGCAGTTATAATTGTAAAAAATATTTTTAGATAATAATTATACATTTACGAACATGATTTTTAAAAAAATATTGAATGTCTTTTTTTTTGGATAATTTAAAATTAATAATGAATGATAAAATTAAACATTTAGTAGTATATGGCATCCTCGTTTTTGGTTGTTTATTCGCTCATCCATTTCATTCTTCGATAGCTTCTCTAAAGTTTAATGATAATTCGAGGTCTATTGAAATAACTTTGAGAGTTTTCGCGAATGACTTAGAAAAAACAATAAATCAAATTAATGACTCAAATATCATCATTGATAATGATGATAATAAGAAGGATATAGATAGTTTAATTTTTAATTACATTAATAAAACGATTTTTTTATCTATAAATGAAAAAGAGTGTGATTTAAGTTGGATTGGTAAAGAATTTGAAACTGATATCGTCTGGCTTTATTTAGAAATTTTAGATGTAGATAAAAAAATAAAAAAAATTATTTCTGAAAATAGGTTTTTATTTTCATCTTTTGAGGATCAATTAAACATTATGAATTTTAACATTCATGGTAAACAGAAAACTGTTATGTCTCATAAAGATAAACCAGTTGACATTCTTTCCTTTTAAATTTGATTTGTTTATTCAGTTCATGAACCGTCGTTTATAATGCTGCCTTATACATTTGAAGTTTTTAGTTTAGACCATATCGTTTCGATAATAGTCATTCTTTTTCTTTTTATTATATTTTTGGGATATAATGATAAAATTGGAATAGAAGATGATAGCAAAACTTTTTTAATTGTTCTATCTGTTCTAATGATATTTTTGGATCTATCCGAAGATTTGGTCAGAATTTTTACCGGTTATTATTCTATAACTAAAGATCTCCCTCTACAACTTTGTAGCATTGGAGTTTATTTAGCGGCTTTTAATTTGATTTATCGAAATCAAACTATATTTAATTTGATTTTTTATTGGGGTTTTGTGGGAGCTACAAACGCTATTCTGACACCTGATGGTGACTTATTTGAGCTTAGAATATTTTTCTTTTATAGTCAGGGATATCACGCTGCTTTAATATTTGCTGTTTTATGGATGATGATTAAATACGATATGCGAATGGATTACAGATCAATCTTGCAAGTAGTGATCTATACAAATATTATCGTTGGGTTAATAACAATAGTCAATTATGTACTAGATAGTAATTATATGTTTTTAAGAGTTATGCCAAACTCAATTAGCCCATTTCTAATGGGTGAATGGCCAACATATATAATAATGGTGCAAGTTTTTTCAGTAGTTTTAGTTGTTCTATTTATTTCTATTCAAAATCATTTACTAAAACCAGTAAAAATATAATTTTATACAAAAGCACAGACTTAATCAGTGGGAATATATTTCGGTGATTTCCTATGATTTGTTTGTTGTTCATAAGCATAGGCGATTTCGATTAATGTAGGCTCGCTCCATTTAGTCCCAAAAAATGATACCCCAACTGGAACATTATCAATAAAGCCCATAGGAACATTAATATTTGGATATCCAGACAGGGCAGCAAATACAGTGGTTGAAATATAGTATTTGTCTCCATTAATCAGGTCAGTTTTCCAAGCTGGACTTCCTGTTGGTGATACAAACGCATCTAGGTTATGTTTTGTCATAACTCTATCTATACCAAGTTCGCCGGTAAGTGTTTTCATATGCTTTACTGCTTCTTGATAGGATGTTGATTCTATTAAACTTTCTTTTGATTGCGCATTTTTCATTCTATCAAGATTAAAATACATCATTTCGATGCTATCTAATAAAGTTTGATTTATTGCATCTTCTAGATCTTTTACATGCTTATCGACACCTGAGGTAGTAAAATATTTTTTCAGGCCATCTTTAAATTCATGAGCCATTATTTCAACAGCATATTCTTGAGGTGACTTTTTGCTGTCAATTTTTTGAAAAATATTATTTATTTCAATTATTTCAGCTCCACCTTTTTCAAGGTCTTTGATTGTGTTCTCCATTAATAGGTCTAATCTATGATTTTTGCCATTCATAGTTTTAACATATCCAATTCTTTTACCTTGCAGACCTTCTTTTTTTAAAAATTGGGTATAGTCTTTAAAAGAATTATTTTTACTTTCTTTTGTTTTATCATCGTTATCATCAACTCCAGTAAGTGCACCTAGAATTACAGCAGCGTCCTCAACATTTCTAGACATGGGACCTGCAGTGTCTTGTGTGTAGCTTATTGGGATAATCCCAGCCCTGCTCCATAAACCCACAGTTGGTTTTATACCTACAATACCATTTGCATTTGAGGGGCACATTATTGATCCCCAAGTCTCAGTTCCGATTGCAATAGCACATAAATTTGCTGAAACAGCAACTGCTGAGCCTGAGCTTGATCCACATGGGTTACGATCTAGAACATAAGGATTTTTTGTTTGTCCTCCTAAACCGCTCCAGCCACTGCTAGAGTATGAGGCCCTATAGTTTGCCCACTCACTTAAATTACTTTTCCCAATTATAACAGCCCCTGCTTCTCTTAATTTTTTGGCTACCCAACTATCTTTTATAGGGAAAGCGTTTTTGAGTATTCTGCTACCAGCAGTTGTAGGCATTTTATCATGTGTGTCTATGTTATCTTTAAGTAATACTGGGATACCAAAAAGTGGACTTTTAACTATTTTTTTATTTTGAAGAATCTTATCTAACGAATCTGCAATTGTTAATGCATCAGGATTAATAGTTAAGACTGAATTAAGATTAGGACCTGATTGATCTATTGAATTTATTCTGTCAATATAAGCTGATACTATATCGTTAACTGTATAACTATTATTTTGATATCCGCTTTGGATTTCTTTTATTGAAATCTCTTCTAAAAAAGATGTTTCATTCGAAATATAACTTTTATTTGTAGTGCACGAATGATTAGAAATGACAAAGAAGCTTATAAAAGTACAATTAAGTATTAATTTATATGTATTCATAATTTTTACTTTGCTTAGTTATATATAAGTTAATATAATATTAAAAATATGAGCTATTTTGATTTAAAGAGGAAGAGTATTCATTGAATAAAATATTATTTATTATTATAATTTTTTTAAGCTGTTCAGGAAATAAAAAGGAATTTTCTCTTACAAGCATTAATTACACTATGTGGAAAGACTTTATTAAACCTACTGAAAAAGAGCTTGCATGGGCTCAAATTCCTTGGAGGACTACTTTCTATGATGGACTTATTGATGCAGATAAATTTAATAAACCACTTCTTTTATGGGTTATGAATGGGCATCCATTAGGGTGCACATGAAATAACGGAGCAGCGGGCCGGAGGTCTGTTTGGTCAGATTCGAGAGTAATTGATATAGCAAAAAATTTTGTGGCTTCAACAGACGAAGTTTGGCGTTTACAAGGCGCAAATGATGAAGATGCTTTAATGTTTCAGTCTATCGCAAACAAGGGGCACTATCGAAAAAAAGGTGGTTCTAGGCAAGGCATATATGTTCTAAGTCCCAGTGGTCAACTATTAAGTTCAGTTAATTCACTTAATCCGGATGTTGTTTTGGAGATTATCAAAGAGGGTTTAAAGAAATGGAATATGCTTCCTGCAACTCAAAAATCGCTTCCCGAGGATTTTACTAAAAAAATTAAGCATCGTTGGGAAGATAGCTACCCCATTGATGGTTTGATATTACAAGGAGCAAAGTCTGATTTGTTATCAGATCCTCCAAGTTTTGATAATAGAGGTGATCGGTGGAATATGGATCACATATGGTTTAATAAAGAGGAAGCTTTACTTTGGGTTCCAAAGGACCAAATTGTTGGTAGTATTCAGGAGTGTCCAGAATTAATAAAAGAGAGGTTATTTAGGTTTCATTTTGTAGATAATGTTAGAGGGCAAACTTTACCTTTTGCTCCTGAAGAAATTAAGCTCTCAAAATTAAGTTTAGAGGTGACAAGTTCTACAGAATCCATCCTATCTTTTAGCATTAGTGGACGTGCCAACGCTGTAGCAAAAGGAGAATGGTTGCTTGGTGAGAATGATTGGACTCCAAACCATAAGTTAGATCATGGAATAAAAACCCAAGTTCTAGGAAGTGCAACATTTGATAAAACGGTTAATCAATTCATAGAGTTTGAATTAGTCATCTTAGGGAAGTGGTTTGGTAAGACTCAAAATAATGGCAGGAAATTAGGGCCTGATAAAGGGAATATTGGCATTTTTTATACAATTTCAAATAATACAGAAACTAGTATTATAGCTCCTGCATTTGTCGATATGTATAATGCTGATTGGATAAAAAAACCTTCATAAGCTGAAGGAACTTTTTCCCAATCTTACTGTTTAAATTTTTTAATCAAAGTAATTTATTTTATTAAAGAGTAAAATTGAGCTCAGTAAAATACTGAGACTTTTATTTTTCATAATTTATTCAATTGCTAAATGAAAAAATACTTTATCACATTTCAGCTCATTATATGCTTTTTTTCTATTTGTAATGCTCAAATTTATGATCTTCCGGAATGCATTGAGATTGCATTAGAGAGAAAAAGAACTTTGGTTTCAGCTGATCTTGATGTGCAGTCTGCAACCAAACAGGTAATTAGTTCTTATAGCGGTGTGCTGCCTTCAGTTAGTTTTTCTACAAATGGTGGTAAAACAAAATATCCAAATCAAGAAAGTATTGTCCCTGATCTTGTTAATCTTGAGATCGATACAATAAGTAGCGGTGAATCAAGTTATATGTCTGCTGGAGTATCAATTAATAAATCTATATATAATGGAGGACAATCTGTTAATGCAATTAAGCAAGCAAAAATAAACTTAGAGATTTCAAAACTTCGAGAAAGAAATACAAAGATTTCGGTTATTCAAAATGTTACAAGAGCATACTATTCCCTTTTGAAATCCCAAGAGTTATTAGATGTGGCAAAAGAAAATTTAATTTTATCGCAAAAACAAATCGATTTAGTCCAAAAACAGTTCGAGCTTGGTTCGGTTAGTAAAACAGATTTTTTGAAAGCCAAAGTCTCTGTTGGGCAAGCAAGAGTTGAACTTCTTAATAGAGAAACTTCGCTAGAGGCATCTAGAAGACAATTATTTAACGATATGGGGATGATAGATTTTGGACAGTCCATACAAGCTAGATCGAAAGAATGGTCTCCAACATCTATACCAACTAGTGCAGAAGCACTAACATTGTTAAAAGAACAAAATCCTAATATATTAATTCAGCAATCACGAATTCAGTTAAATAAACTTCAAGTAAAAATCGCTAAAGGTATGAGATCGCCTTCTATATTTGCATCTTTAGATTATTCAGCAAACGGTGATAATAGCGAAGAGTTAAAAGAAGCGTTTAAAGATGATTGGCGTTTAGGAGTAAATATGGGGGTTACTCTTCCGTTATACTCTGGGAACTCACTTTCATCTGCACAACAAAGAGCTAAAATAGAGCAACAAAAATCTGAAAATGATTATATAACTAATATAAATGACCTAAGAGTACAAATTGAACTAATTAGAAAATCAATTTTAAACTATGCTGAAATAATCCCAATTAATCAGGAAGTTGTTTTGTCTGCAGAGGAGGATTTAAAACTTGTGCAAGAAAAATACAGTGTTGGTTCAGCAACGATACTCGAGGTATTAGATGCACAAGTTTCTTTGATCCGATCAAATTCTAGCTTAATCAATATTATCCATGATGCTAGGGTGGAGGAGATGAACCTTAAGGCAATTCTTGGTGTCTTAGATTTAGAATATCAAAATAAAGAAGAGCAATAATGATAGAAATGATAAAGAAGAAAAAGTTTTGGATTACAATGATAATCATTTGTTTAGTTATCATTGGTGGTTATACAAAATTTTTTAAAGAAGATGACAATCTTTTTGTCACGGCTGAAGAGGTTGTAAAAAGAGATGTTATTCATAAAGTTAACGCAAGCGGTATCATTCAGCCAGAAGAGGAAGTCCAAATTACTTCAATGGTCTCTGGTTGGATAACTGAGATAACTGTAATCGAGGGTGACACTGTAAAACCAGGTCAGCATCTTATCAGCATAGATAAAAAACAATATCAAGCAGCTTATGATCAAGCTCTTTCACAGGTAAAATCTTCTAAAGCGAATTTGAAAAATGTTACTTCACAGCTTGAAAGGACAAAACAATTATTTGAGCAAAAACTTATTTCAAAGCAAGAGATTGAGCAGATTGAAGCGTCCTATGAATTAGCCTTAAGTCAGGTTGATCAGGCTAATGCAGCTTTATTATCAAGAGAAGATGAACTATCAAAAACAAAGTTAGTTGCACCTAAGTATGGTATTGTAACAAGTCTTACAAAAGAAGAAGGAGAAATGGCATTAGGTGGGATGTTTAATCCTGGAGTTTTAATGACAATTGCTGATTTAAACCATATGGAAGTTTTGGTTGATGTAAATGAGAACGATGTCGTAACAATCGATGTCGGAGATACAACTGAAATTGAAATTGATGCATTCCCTGACACACTTTTTTACGGATTAGTTAGCGAGATAGCTCATACTGCCCAAAATCTGAACATGGGTAGTCAACAGCAAGTTACAAATTTTAAAGTGAAGATAAAGATTCTTAACCCTCCTCATAAAATACGCCCAGGAATGAGTAGTACTGTTAATATCATTTCAGAAACAATAAAAAATACTTTATCGATCCCTATACAATCTCTTGTCTCTAGGCCTAAAAATTTTGAAGAGTTGACCGAAGAAGATAAGAAGAATGATGATGATAGTGAGAGTAATTATTCAAATGCTAAAGAAGGTATCGATGTTGTGTTCATTCTAGTTGATAATTTTAATGGAAAAGAAACAGCTGAAGGTGAGAAGTATGCTATTGTAAAACCTGTAGATACTGGATTATCTAGTGAAAATTATTATGCTGTAAACACAGGCGTAGGTGAAGGCGACATCATTGTTACTGGAAGATATCGCGTTTTAAGTAAAGAGCTACAACATGGTATGAAAGTTTCTTTTAAAATAGAATCCAATTCATATTAATGAATTTGTTTACAGATAAAAAATTTTAATCTACATTGGAATTAATTAGTTTAAAGAGCATCTACAAAATTTACAATGTAGGTGGAGAGGAAGTGCGAGCTCTTGATGGAGTTGACCTTTCTATAAATAATAATGAATACCTCTCAATCATGGGCCCCTCCGGCTCTGGAAAATCAACCATGATGAATATGATAGGATGTTTAGACAGCCCATCATCTGGATTGTATGAATTTGAAGGTGAGAAAGTTCATATAATGGATGATAGCCAACTTGCCTCAATAAGAAATAGAAAAATTGGATTTGTTTTTCAAACATTTAACTTATTACCAAAAGCAAGCGCACTACATAATGTTGAAATCCCCTTAGTGTATGCAAATATTAAGAAAGAGAAACGGCTTGAAATGGCATCGAATGCTCTTATTAGTGTTGGACTTGAAGATAGAATGCATCATCGCCCTAATGAATTGTCTGGAGGACAAAGGCAGCGGGTTGCAATAGCTCGTGCTTTAGTAAACGAGCCTTCAATAATACTAGCAGATGAACCAACCGGGAATCTCGATTCAAAAAGTGGACATGAAATAATGAAAATTTTTGATGAATTACATAGGTCAGGAAATACAATAATTCTTGTTACTCACGAAGATGATATTGCTAAATACTCTAATCGTATAGTACGATTATTAGATGGTAAGGTAGTTTCTGATGAACCAGTTAAAAAGTAATGTTCTCCCTTTTTTTTGAAAATTTAAAAATTTCTTTAATTGCGGTTTTTGCAAATAAAGTTAAATCGCTACTTACTGCTCTGGGAATTGTTATAGGGGTTTTTTCGGTTACGCTAATGGGCACACTTATTTCTGGATTAGATCGTTCCTTTGAAAGCAGTATGTCCTGGTTGGGTAAAGATATATTGTATGTCAGCAGGTACGAGTGGTTTAGTGATATGGAATGGTGGGAGGTAAAAAATAGACCTAGAATGAGGTCAGAGTATGTTAATCAGATTAAAAATCTATCTAAATATGCTCTAGCTGTCTCGCCAGTAATGCAGAGAGGTGCATCTCTTTCTTTTGATGACAAAGAGACACGGACTGAAATATTTGGGACAAATGAAGAGTATATGGAAACTATCAGCACAGATATTCAGCAAGGAAGATTTTTCTCACAAAGTGAAGACAGGAATGGTTCGAGAGTCACGGTTATTGGCGATGGTATAAAAGAAGCATTTTTTGGATTTGAAGACCCTATTGGTAAGTATATTAAAATTGATAATGTAAAGTTTAGAGTAATTGGGGTATTAGAAAAGCAGGGCAAATTCTTAGGTCTTTTTAGTGTTGATAATCAGGCAATATTACCTTTGGGCGCTTATAAAAGAATTTTTTCTAAAAGAGGTTGGATGCGTTTAAGTGTGAAAGTTTCAGAAGATAAAGTTGAAGAAGGCTTAGATGAAATTTCAGGTGTAATGCGGCAGATAAGAGGTTTAAAACCAAGTCAAAAAAATGATTTTGCGATAAATCAGACAAAAGCATTTGAATCGCAATATAACAAATTAAAACTAGCAATAGGCGGAACTGGTTATTTCATCACCTTGCTTTCTCTTATAGTAGGCGGTATTGGTATTATGAACATAATGTTTGTAACTGTTAAAGAAAGGACAAGAGAGATTGGCGTTAGAAAAGCTATTGGAGCGACCAACGGTATGATACTTGGGCAATTTCTGATGGAAGCTGTAACGATATGCTTTTTTGCTGGTATTGTAGGCTTGGGGTCTGCATATGCTGTTAGCCTAGTGATAAATCAATTTTTCCCTTCTACTCTTCCTTTAGCACTTTCAGTGTTCTCTATATTTATCAGTATGTTCGTTGGAGTTCTATCCGGTTTTATACCTGCGTACAAAGCATCAAAACTTGACCCAATTGATTCACTTCGGTATGAATGAAAATGCTTTCTAGAAATTTAAAAAATATTCTTAAAGAAAGTTTCCACATGGCAATTGATGCCATTCGGCAAAATAAGCTTAGATCATCTTTAACGCTGCTTGGAATAAGTATAGGTGTATTTTCTGTAATAGGTGTAATGACAGCAATTAGGACTTTGGAATCATCTGTGGCCTCGGGGCTGAACGTTTTTGCCGCAAATACATTTGTGATTCAAAAGTATCCTGAAATACAAATTGGTAGGCGTGATAAAAAATATAGAAATAGAAAGAATATTGATTACAGTCAATATAAAAAGTTAAAAGAAAGAGCAAAGCTTCCTGCTCTTGTTAGTGTGAGTGAGGGAAGCTCAATCAGAGATGTAAAGTATAAGGATAAAAAAGTAAATAGCTATGTTGAGCTTTTTGGAGGGGATGAAGGTAGTATAAGAATTTTTAAAACCTTTATAGCAGATGGTAGAAACATTGCTCCAGATGATGTTAGATATTCCAGGAATGTATGTGTTCTAGGAATGGACGTGGTTGATAGGCTTTTCCCTTTTGAAAACCCTCTATCAAAAAAGATACAGCTCAATGGATTAGACTACATTGTAATCGGTATAGCTGAAAAAAAGGGTGAGGCATTTGGGCAAAGCCAAGATAATTACATTGCAATTCCAATTACGAATTTTTTAAAAAAATTTTCTAATAAGTGGACATCATTAAGTATAAATATAGAGGCATCATCAGAGTTGGAATATGAAAAAACTAGGCAAGAAGCAATTGGCGTAATGAGGTCAATACGGAAAGTAGGACCTGGAGAAGAAAATGATTTTGAGATCGTTACTAGCGGTGGAATGATTGAAACGTTGTCGGGGTTTACAAGTGGAATAAAAGTATTTGCACTTTTAGTTAGTGTAATTGCTTTAGTTGTTGCAGGTATCGGAATTATGAATATAATGCTAGTTTCTGTTACCGAAAGAATAAAAGAGATAGGTATCAGAAAAGCTATTGGTGCGACAAAGCAAGATATTTTAACTCAATTTTTGATGGAAGCAGTATTTTTAAGTGAGTTTGGTGGTATTGCAGGCATAGTTTTTGGCGTAGGCGCGGGGAACATTGTTTCTTTTATATTTAATATACCGGCGGTCATCCCAATAGATTGGGCAATAATTGGTTTAGTAGTTTGCTCTGTGATTGGAATTGGTTTTGGTATCTACCCAGCTTGGAAAGCAGCGCAGCTAGATCCAATCGAATCTCTTCGCTTTGAATAGATTTTCTTTAATTAAAACTAAAGTTAAATTTTCAAACAAAAACCATGCCTAAATCATTATATATAAAGATTGTTAACAATTATATTTTGAATCAAATGATAACACATAATTTGAAGTTTAATTTTTTTAAAAGAAGATAACAGAATGATTGTAGGCATAATTCCAGCTAGGATAGGTTCAAAGAGATTCCCTAAAAAGATATTAGCCGACATTGATGGTAAGCCAATGGTTGTACATGTTGCCGAAAGGGCAATGCAATCAAAACTTTTAGAAAAAGTGATTCTAGCAATTGATTCCAATGAAGCAAAACAAGTTTTGTCTGATTTCGATTTAGAAATAGTAATGACTAGTAAAGACCATGTAAGTGGGACAGATAGAGTGACTGAAGTAGTAAAAGGGCTTGATTCTGCTGAGCTGATCATTAACATTCAAGGTGATGAACCTTTACTAGAGCCTAAAGTCATTGATGGATTAATAAAGATTTTTGATGATAGCACAGTAAGTATGGGTACTGTCGTTAGTCGTAAAATAGGTATAAGAGATTATTTAGATAGGAATGTAGTAAAAGCCTTTTTAGATGAAAATCAAAATGCTTACGATTTTAAACGTGATATTTATGATTCTGATATAGGCGGAGTATTTAGACACATTGGATTCTATGGCTTTGATAGGGATACATTGCTGCAATTTTCTTCATTACCTGCTTCTAAAAATGAGATAAAATATTCACTAGAACAGTTCAGAGCACTAGATAATGGTATTAAAATAAAAGCATTCATTTCTAATGCGCAGCAGCAAGCTGTTGATAGCCCTGAAGATCTTGACCGTGTCTTATCACAATTAAATAAAATAAAGGACCCAGATTAAAATATGAGTATTAAATCAAAAAATACTAAGTACATATTTGTTTTAGGAGGTGTTATGTCCGGATTGGGTAAAGGCATTGCAGCTTCTTCTATAGGATATATTTTAAAAAATTCTGGGTTGAAAGTTACCATATTAAAGTTAGATCCATATTTAAATGTTGACCCAGGGACGATGAATCCTTACCAACATGGTGAGGTTTTCGTTTTAGATGATGGTTCTGAAACTGATTTAGATTTGGGCCATTATGAACGTTTTATTGATGTCAGCATGACAAGGAACAATAATGCAACTGCAGGACAAATATATAGTACAGTATTAGAAAAAGAAAGAAAGGGTGAATATTTAGGCCAAACTGTTCAAGTTATTCCACACGTAACAGATGAAATTATCAAAAGAATTAAAAGTGTAAATAAACCTAAAAAATATGACGTTGTGATTTGTGAAGTAGGTGGAACGGTCGGAGACATTGAAAGCTTGCCATTTATGGAGGCTATTCGTCAGCTTTCTCTTAATGTTGGTCCTCAAAATCATCTAATAATGCATGTGACTCTGTTGCCGTATGTTGATGCGAGCGGAGAACTTAAATCAAAGCCCACTCAGCATTCAGTAATGAAACTTAGAGAAATAGGATTATCTCCTGATATGATTTTATGTAGATCTCAACATCATATTGATAAATCTGTAAGAGAAAAAATCGCTTTGTTTTGTAATGTTCGCTCAGACCATGTTTTTGAAGGAAGAGATGTTCAAAGTATATATGAGGTCCCATTGCTATTACATGAACAAAATATGGGGCATTTAGTTAATGAGAGGTTACAATTAAATAAAGAGCCAGATTTATCTAAGTTAAAAAACTTTGTTCATAATTATAAAAATCCTCAGGTGGAGCTAACAATTGCAATGTGTGGTAAATATACCGAACTAATTGATTCATATAAAAGTGTGCTGGAATCATTTGTACATGCAGGAGTAGAAAATAGTGCAAGAGTAAATATTAAATGGGTAAAAACAGATAAGATTACCAATGATAAATCTGCTAGTAAGCAATTTAAAGATGTAGATGGAATTTTGATTTTGCCAGGTTTTGGTTCTCGCGGCAGTGAAGGGAAAATTTTATCTTCAAAATATGCTCGTGAAAACAACATCCCATTTTTGGGGATATGTTTAGGGATGCAATGCGCAATTATAGATTTTGCAAGGCATGTATGTGGATTGAAGGGGGCAAACTCTACTGAATTTAATAAGCGAACAAAACATCCTGTAATTGACCTCATGGAATCTCAAAAAGCAATTAAAATAAAAGGCGGCACCATGAGATTAGGAGCTTATGATTGTACTATAAAAGCAGGAACAAAAACCTATTCAGCATACAGATCAAAAAAGATTTCTGAACGTCATAGGCATCGTTACGAAGTAAATAACAGATATAAAAATAGGCTCGAAAAAGCCGGGATGGTTATCTCAGGTGTTAATGATTCATTAGGGGTGGTGGAAACAATTGAAATAAGTGGTCATCCTTGGTTTGTTGCAGGGCAGTTTCATCCTGAATTAAAAAGTAGAGTGAACAAAGCACATCCTTTGTTCAGGGAGTTTATAAAAGCTTCAAAGAAATATAGCAAGAAAAGGAGTTGATCGTTGAGGGATATTAAAGTCGGGAATGTTATTTTTGGAAAGGATAATCTAGGTATAATTGCAGGGCCTTGCGTTATTGAAAACCGCGACCATTCTTTAGAAATGTCTTATGCTATAAAAGAAGTTTCTGAGGATGTAGGCATTCCAATTATTTTTAAAAGTTCATTTGATAAGGCCAATAGAACTTCAATAAAATCTTTCCGAGGTCCTGGAATTCAGGAAGGCATGAGAATTTTAAGTGATGTAAAAACTGAAACAGGGCTGAAAGTGTTAACAGACATACATTCCCCAGATCAGGCAGGTCTAGTTTCAGATGTAGTGGATATCATTCAAATTCCAGCATTTCTGAGTAGGCAAACAGATCTTTTAATTGCTGCTGCAAAAACGGGAAAACCAATCAATATAAAAAAAGGACAATTTCTTGCTCCTTGGGATGTTGAACATATCGTAAAAAAAGTTGAGGAATCTGGATCTCAAAATATATTGCTAACGGATAGAGGTACTCAATTTGGTTACAATAATTTGGTTGCAGATATGCGTGCTATACCTTTGATGAAACAATTTGGTTACCCTGTCATTTTTGATGCAACACATAGTGCTCAACTTCCTGGAGGTAGCGGTGGGCATTCTTCTGGTATGAGAGATATGATACCTACATTAGCACGAGCTGCTGTTGCAGCAGGGTGTAATGGTGTTTTTATGGAAGTTCACAATAATGTTGATAAGGCTAAGTCAGACGCCGCTACTCAGTGGCCGTTAGATAAACTAGCTACACTTTTAATTGAATTAAAAAAAATACACAATTCACTAAGGTAAAAGATGGAAGATTATAATAAAATTAAAATTATTATTTCGGATATTGATGGTGTTTGGACAGATGGCTCAGTGTATAAAGGCACTGATAATATGGAGTTTAAAAAATTTTCTGTATTTGATGGTGTGGGTGTGGCTTATGCAAGAGCTGCAGATTTGAAAATTGCAATTATCTCTGCTAGGTATTCTCCTGCTACTGAGTATAGAGCGAAAGAGTTAAATATTGAGGACTGTTATAATGGAGGTCTAAATAAACTTCATGCATATAACGAAATAAAACAAAAATATTCACTTTCGGATGATATGATTGCTTATTTGGGCGACGATATGGTCGATCTACCTGTCATGGAATTAGTTGGGTTACCTATTGCTGTAGCAAATTCAACTCCTGAAATCTTAAAGGTAGCGAAGCACATAACAAAAGTAAAAGGCGGTGAAGGTGCGTTTAGAGAAGCCGTTGAGTATATAATAAAAATGCAGGGTAGAACAAAAGAAGTCACAAAGAAGATGGTTGAAAGGGTTTTAAATAGTTGAGCTATAATAATCTAATATGTGCAATTATTTCTTTCTTATTAATAAATGGGTGTTCTAAAGAATCACCAAATGAAGAATTAAGTAAAGGAGTAGATTTCCCTGACCAAGAAAGTTGGGGTGTTACAATTATATTGACAGATTCCTCTATTGAAAGAGCACGGGTCAAATCTGGTCATTTAGAAAAATATAATCAGAAGCAGCATATTTTATTAGATGAAAATGTAGAAGTAGATTTTTTTGATAAGAAGCAAAAACATGTCGCGGTACTTAATAGTTTTAAAGCAGAGGTTGATCAGAAAACGAATAACATGAAAGCCGTTGGTAATGTAATTGCTATTTCTGATAGTGGGATTACTCTATATACTGATACACTTTATTGGGATGCAAAAAATGAAAAAATGAGCACAGAAGACTCTGTAATGATAACAACGTTAGAAAAAGATACATTATATGGTATTGGATTTGAATCAGACTCTGATCTTGAAAATTGGAAAATACTAAACCCATCAGGTGTGACCGAGAGGAATTGATTTGAGTGTAAAAAATAAAAAATCGTTGTCTGCAAAAGGATTACATAAACAATATGGTTCAAGAATGGTTGTAAACGATGTTGATATTTCTGTAAATCAAAAAGAAGTTGTTGGCCTACTGGGTCCCAACGGAGCAGGAAAAACCACTACATTTTATATGATAACTGGAATGGTTAAACCCACAAAAGGAAATATTTATTTAGACGATGATGATATCACAAATGACCCGATGTATAGACGAGCTCGTAAAGGAGTTGGTTATCTAGCACAAGAACCATCAATTTTTTCAAAGCTAACTGTTGAGAATAATCTTAAGCTTGTTCTTGAGATGAGAAAAGATCTATCAAAAGATGAGCAAAATGAAAAACTAGATTCGCTTTTAGATGATTTTTCAGTTACATCACTTAGAAAAAGTAAAGGGGGGACACTTTCAGGAGGTGAGAGAAGGAGGGTTGAGATTGCTAGAACCCTTTGTATGGATCCTGATTTTGTATTGCTTGATGAGCCTTTTGCTGGCGTAGATCCAATTGCAGTTGAAGAGATACAGTCAATAGTGAATTCACTTAAAGAAAGAAATATCGGCGTATTAATAACAGATCACAATGTTAGGGAGACTCTATCTATAACTGACCGCTCTTATCTGCTTTTTAACGGGCAAATTTTAAAATCGGGGACTTCTGAATTTTTAGCTAATGATAAAGAAGCAAAGAGACTTTATCTTGGAGAAAAATTTAGACTAGATTAATTAATGCCTCGTTTATCCCAGAAACTTGAACAAAAACAAAAACTTGCACCGAGGCAAGTTCTTCAAGCTCGACTTCTTCAACTAAACACATTAAACCTTGAGCAGGCTATACTAAAAGAGCTTGAGTTAAATCCTATTTTAGAGCAGGTTGAGCCAGAAGATTTTGAAGAAAAATCGATGGCAGAAGAAATATTAGAAGATATGGATGCTCCGATTGAAGATGTATATACCGATGAAAGCTCCTATTATATAGAACAAGAGAAAAGCGATCTGCCATTACCAGACAGAACGACTTTCATAGAAAAAATAATTGAACAATTAAAAGACCTCGGTCTATCAGATCTGGAGAGAGAAATTGCGGAAGATATTCTTTGGAATATAAATGAGAGGGGTTATTTAGATACGGATTTGATTTTAATAGCAGATAATTTTGAATTAGAAGAACAAGACATTGAACCAATTTTATTTTCTATTCAAAGGATGGAGCCAAAGGGGCTTGGCGCAAGAGATTTGAAAGAATGTCTAAGTGTACAAATTGAGGAAGATAAAGAATCACATGCTTATATCATTTTATCAAAATATTTTGATGATTTTATGCATAAAAGGTATGAAAAAATTAAAACCAAACTTAAATGCACCAGTGAAGAACTTCATGATGCTGTTGAAATAATTTCTAAACTAAATCCTCGTCCTGGTGAAGGCTATGCTGATAATTTTCAAGTAATCATACCTGATGTAATTGTAAGAGAAGATGGAGAGGATTGGTTAATAACAACTAACGACGGTGGTATTCCGGAATTGAGAATTAGTAAAACATATGAAGATGGTGTTGAAAATGGGGAGTATAGTGGTAAGGCGAAATCATTCATACGTGAAAAAATGGACTCTGCTAATTGGTTCATTGAGGCTGTAAAGCAGAGGCGAGTTACGATGGTCAATGTTATGAGGGCCATAATTAAATACCAGCCAGAATGGTTTGGAGGAGATATGAATCATCTTAGGCCATTAAAATTGCAAGATATCGCAGAAGAAATTAATATGGACATTTCTACGATAAGTAGGTCAACTCGTGGTAAGTTTGTAGATACTCCTTATGGTGTTTTTGAATTAAAACATTATTTTACTGATGCAATAGATCTTGGCAATGGACAAGTTCTTGGAACATTTGTAATAAAAAAAGAGTTACAAAACATAATTAATTCGGAAGATAAAACAAGCCCATTTAATGATGATACATTAGTACAATTATTAGATGATAAAGGATATAAGTTGGCAAGGAGAACTGTTGCTAAATATAGAGATCAATTAGGTCTCCCAGTTGCGAGACTTAGAAAAGAAATTTAAAAAAAGAAGAGGTTATTATGGCAAGGAAAATAATAGTTGGGGATCAAGAATTCATTGTCCCTGATAAATTCCCGAAAAGTGGGTTTACCATTGGATTAATCTTAGTTTTGCTTTTAGCAATATGGAGCTCTATTTATAGAGTTGAGCTTGAAGAGGAAGGTGTTTTAATGACTTTGGGTGAGTACTCTGGTTTAGTTCAATCAGGCATCCATGTTAAATGGCCTGCGCCAATTCAAACGGTAATTAAGATTCCAACAAAAAGAGAATTAGAAATGGAATTTGGTCAAGTTGCTGGTTCAGATTCTAGGAGGAGATCAAACCGTTCTGAATTGCAGGAGGAAGCGTTAATGCTTACAGGGGACCTCAATGTTGCAGTTGTACCTTGGAAGACTCAGTATAGAATAGCAGAGCCTGATAAGTTTTTATTTAAAGTTAAGGATCCTGTTGGCACGTTCAGAGATATGAATGAAGCAGTAATGAGAGAAGTAATTGGAGATAGAAGTGTAAATGAGGTATTGACGACAGGGCGCCAAGAAATTGCTGCTCAAATGGAAATAAAGCTCCAAGAAATGTGTGACCAATATGAGAATGGGATTAAGATCAATCGTATTTTGCTACAGAAAGTTTTACCTCCTAAACAGGTACAAGATGCATTTAATGAAGTAAATACAGCTGAGCAAGAAAAAGAAAAAATGATAAACCAAGCTTTGGGTGATTACAACCGTATAATTCCAAGAGCTAGGGGTGAAGCAGAACAAACCGTACAGCAAGCTGAAGGGTATGCAACTGATAGAGTAAATAGAGCGAAGGGTGATGCATCATTATACACAGACCTATTAAAAGCGTATAAGAAAGCGCCAGAGGTCACCAAGAATCGTATATATCTTGAGACAATGGCGGATATTTATCCAAAGATAAAACAAAAAATAATTTTAGATAAGGATCTAGAAGGCATTCTGCCATTATTGCCTCTAGGAAAGGAGTCAAAATAATGGGGAAATTCATAAGCGCAATCGTTGTCATAGGGATCATTGCAGCAGTTCTCATATTTGGAGGAGCATTTTATATTGTAGATGAATCAGAGCAGGTTGTAATTACTCAATTTGGTAAACCAGTAGGTAAGCCTATTACCACTCCTGGGCTAAAAATAAAAAAACCATTTTTAGAAACAGCAAATTATTTTGATAAAAGGTTTCTAGCTTGGGATGGAGAGCCAAAACAAGTCTCAACTAGAGATAAGCGTTTTATTAACATAAACACATATGCACGCTGGCGTATATCTGATCCTCTACAATATGCAAAAAGACTTTTTGATGAGTCAAAAGCACTAACCCGATTAGGATCAGTATTAGAGGGAGCTACTCAAAATGCGATTGCAAATCACGATCTTATAGAACTTGTTAGAAGTACGAATAGAGATTATGTAATTGACTCTGTTGATAATGATCAAACTCAAAAAGAAAGAGCAATAATAAAAAGTGGAAGAGATGAGCTTACAAAAGAAATATTAGAGTTGGCAAAAGAGAGTACAAATGATCTTGGTATTGAAATATTAGACTTTCAGTTTAAAAGAATAAACTACGTTCCTGAAGTGCGAAAGAAAGTATATGAGCGTATGATCTCAGAGAGAAAAAGGATTGCAGAAGAATTTAGGTCGCAAGGTGCAGGTGAATCTGCTAGGATAAGTGGACAAAAAGATAGAGATCTTAAAGAAATTACTTCTGATGCATATAGGCGCTCTCAGGAGATTAAAGGTAAAGCAGATGCTGAAGCTGCTAACATCTACGCTGCTGCTTATAATAAAGATGCTGATTTTTATCGTTTCATGAGAACAATGGAAATTTATAAAGAAACCTTAGATAAAGAGACAGTTTTAGTATTGAGTACAGATGGTGAGTTTTTAAAATATCTAGGTTCTGCAAAATAAAATGAAAAACAAAAAGATTAATATTCGATCTACTACAATTCTAGGCGTACGTTTAAAAGGAAAAGTTGCTGTTGCTGGAGATGGCCAAGTAACCCTTGGTGATATGGCGATGAAGCAAAAAGCAGTAAAAGTTCGAAAGTTTGAAAGCTCTAAAGGCGGAGTCGTAGGTGGCTTTGCAGGTGCTGCAGCTGATGCTCTTACGCTATTTGAAAAGTTTGAACAAAAGCTAGATGAATATGAAGGAGATTTAAAAAGGTCAGTTGTCGAAATGGCAAAGGATTGGAGAATGGATAAAATGCTTCGTCATCTGGAGGCATTACTTTTGGTAATGGATAAAAAAAATAGTTTTATCATTGCAGGAGATGGCAATGTAATAGAACCAGATGGACCTGTACTTTCTATAGGCTCTGGTGGTGGCTTTGCTCAAGCAGCTGCTCTAGCTTTTCATCAGTCCGGGAAATACTCAGCGAAACAAGTTGCTGAAAAATCATTAAAGATCGCAGCGGATCTTTGTATATACACAAATGATTCAATTACAGTTTTAGAAATCTAATGAAAGAATTAACACCTAAGCAGATCGTTAAAGAACTTGATAAATATATTATAGGGCAATCAAAAGCAAAAAAAGCTGTTGCAATTGCAATGAGAAACAGATGGAGGAGACAACAGGTTTCTGGTTATATGCGTGATGAAATAATGCCAAATAATATTATTATGATAGGTTCAACAGGAGTAGGAAAAACTGAAATTTCAAGAAGATTAGCAGCGTTAACAAGTGCTCCTTTTGTTAAAGTTGAGGCCAGTAAATTTACCGAGGTCGGTTATGTAGGAAGAGACGTTGAGTCCATGATAAGAGATTTGATGGATACATCCTTTAATATGGTACAAAGAGAGAAAGAAGAAGAAGTAATTGAGTTAGCTGAAAGTCTAGCCAATGAAAGAATTATAGATATTCTTTTTCCAGAAAATAAAAAAAATGATTCTTCGTTATCTGAAGAGTCAAAAGAGAGAAGTTCGAGAACAAGAAGTAAATTAAGGAAAAAATTAGAAAATGGAGATTTTGAGGATACGATAATTGAAATTGAGATTGAGCAAGAAACATTTTCAGGTATGCAAGTATTAGGTCCCATAGGAATGGATGATCTTGGTATGAATATTAAAGATATGTTAAGTAACGCTATACCTAAATCAAAAAAACCGAGAAAAATGCCAGTATCAGAGGCTCGAGAAGTCCTCATTGATGCTGAAGCTCAAAAATTAATTGATAATGATGAGGTAATTAGGATAGCTAAAGATAGAGCTGAAAATAATGGGATAATATTCATAGACGAGATTGATAAAGTTGTAAATGGAAGTGCAGGGCAAGGTCCTGATGTAAGCAGAGAAGGAGTGCAAAGAGACTTATTACCAATTGTTGAAGGCAGTAATGTAAATACTAAATATGGAGTGGTGTCTACAGACCATATTCTTTTCATTGCGGCTGGAGCCTTTCATATAAGTACGCCATCTGAAATGATTCCTGAGCTTCAAGGACGTTTCCCAATTCGAGTCGAATTAGATAAATTAAAAACCAAAGATTTTATTAAAATATTAACCCATCCTAAATCAGCATTAATTAAACAATATGTTGCTTTGCTTGAAGCTGAGGGAGTCTCTCTAGAGTTCGACCCATCATCCATCAAAGCCATTTCAGAACTAGCGACTGAGGTCAATACTAAGACTGAGAATATCGGTGCGAGAAGGTTACATACAATTATGACGACTTTGCTGGAACAACCATTATTTGAACATCCAAAAAAAGGTCAAAAAAAATTAAAGATTACTGCAAAGTATGTTAAGGAAGCTCTCGGGGATATTGTTTTTGATGAAGATTTAAGCAGGTATATTTTATAAGGGAAAATAATGAAGCATTTTTTACACATTTCAGATTATAGCGATACAGAGCTTTGGGAAATACTAAATCTAGCAAAAGATTTAAAGGCAAAGTTTCATCAGAGAGCAGACTTCAAACATTTCAAAAATAGATCCCTTGCAATGATTTTTGCTAAGCCATCTGCGAGGACTAGAGTTTCTTTTGAAACAGGCTTTGAATGGATGGGAGGACATGCATTATTTCTTGGACCAAACGATATCGGCATCGGTAAAAGGGAAGCTATAAAAGATATATCCAGATTATTTAGCAGGTATAACGATGTTATGATGGCAAGGCTTTTTGATCATGAACATATTATTGAATTAGCTGAGTACTCTACAATACCTGTAATTAATGGACTAACTGATTACAACCATCCCTGCCAAATTATGACAGACATCTTTACTGTTTGGGAACATATAGGGAAAGTTGAGAAACTAAAAATTGTCTATATGGGGGATGGGAATAACATAGTTCATTCTTGGCTTCATTTAGCAATGAAAATACCAATGGATTTTGTTTGTTGTTGCCCAGGGGACTACACACCTGATAGTGTTACAGTTCAGAAAGCAATTGATGCAAAAATTTCAAATATTACGATATCACATGACCCGCAAGAAGCTATTCAAAATGCAGATGTTGTTTACACTGATGTATGGGCATCAATGGGGCAAAAAGAAGAGGCACTTGAAAGAGAAAAGATATTTTCAAGTTTTCAAGTAAACGAAGAGCTAATTAAAAATTCAGGTCAAAAAACTTTATTCATGCATTGTTTGCCAGCAGAAAGAGATAGAGAAGTTACGGACGGAGTAATGGAAGCAGATTATTCTATTGTATTTGATCAGGCGGAAAACAGAATGCATGTACAAAATGCAATAATGGTTTATTTATCAGAAAAAAATAAATAATTTTTTAGAAATAAATGGGTGTTGATCAATAATCCATATCCATTCCACCGCCACTTCTTCCACCACCAAAGTTACGTCGATTCCATTTCTTCTTCTGTTGTTTGCCAAAGTTATAATTAATGTTTATCGACATATAACGTTGACTTCGACGTCTTTCAGCATCCATTAATTGAATATATGTTTCCTGAGAGATTGGGTTTGTTATTACATTTTCAGTATTGATGACAAATTTCTTGCTGTCAAAGATATCATCAAATTTTAACGTTATAGATAGTTTATTATTTAAAAATGATTTCTGCAGTCCCAGATCAGCACTAAAATTTCCTGGGCTACCACCTGTAGTAAACTTCATATCCCCTCTACCACCCATTGATAATTCCATCCTAGCAATTCGAGGTAAGTTTAATGTGATCATACTTCTGTAATAGGCACCATTTGAATCGCCATTAAGGTCAGACTCGCCATTTCCATAGGTCCTATTATTCCAAGACCACCTTGAAAGCATTAGGCTTACAAGAGGAATCGGTCTGTAGACAATTACTAAGCTACTACCAATGCTTTCCGAGTTTTCAGAGTTATCTGCTGTTAAAATTTCATAGACATCTCCCTGAAATTCAACCATATCTCTGTCCCACCACATGATATTATCTTTAATAAGTTTATATGATAGTCCGGCGTTAAAATTTAATTTTCTTGTATTACTAGAATATTTTAGTTCTGCCACATCGCTGTATTCCGGGTCTAAATATGGATTGCCATTTCTTATTCTGGTTATATCGTACGTATTTCTAGGAAAAGGGCTTATTGTTCTTCTCCCTGGTCTATTAACTTTTTGTGAATAACCAAATTGAATAGTCTGCATTGGAGATACCTTATAAATCAAAAAGAGGCTTGGGTAGATTTTTGAATATGGTTTTTCATAAGGGGATAGCTCAACAGCATTATCAATAATAGTAGAAATTATGTTTATGCTATCGGGAGCTGTGTTTGAAGAACTGGGCTCAAGAGATGCATTTGTCTCAACTTGTTCATAACGTGCTCCGGCTTTGATACCAAATTGATCTGTAATATCATAAGTGGTACTAATGTATCCTGCATATATATCTTCGCTATAATCATTAATATAAAGCTGATTTAAGTATGTATAATCTGTAGAAAATGATTTCAATGTTGTCTTGAAACCCGTTTCAATTGATAGTTTATCGCTTAATCCATCTTCATAATCAAGTCTAAAAGTTTGACTGTTATTTTTTTCTTTAAAATCTGTATCAGTGCTTCCAGAATTATAATCATCTATTATTGAGCTGTTTTCAATATTGTACTGCGTAACGTCATCTTCTTCAAAATTAATATCAATCCCTGCAGATAATTTTCTATCCTTGGTACCAAAGTTGTTCTCGTATGAGAATGAATGATCATGATGGTTGCCTAAATCTTCAGATTTTGATTTTGAAAGTCTAGAAAATGGTTCATAAAATTCTAATTCTTCTTTTGTTGTTTCTGTGTGATCATTGAAACTGTAAGTATAAGAAAAAGTACTACTTTTGCTGGGATAATAATCTCCCCCCATCCTTAATCCAACATTAGCAGGATTTTTTGTCCTCATAGTATTTTGCTTTAATGATGCACTACTATCACTATAATTGTAGGTAAAATTCCTGTATCCTTTTCCTATGTTATTTCCAGATTGAGAGCTTGCGCCTGCAAATACATTCCACTTATTTTGTCTGTAATTTACATTCCCATTTAAATTTCTCTTTTCATATTCCCCAGCCATACCAGATACACTACCATTAAGACCATCAAAAGAGCCTCTTTTCATTACAATGTTTATAATACCTCCTACACCATCTGGATCATATTTTGCTGATGGGTTTGTTATTACTTCAACTTTTTCTACCATGCTAACCTGGATATTGTCAACGACTCCCCGTCTATTTGAGCCAGTAAGTCCAGAGCGTTTTCCATCAATTAAAATAGTAACATTAGCATCTCCCGCAATTGATACTTCACCATCAATATTTACATCAACTGTTGGAACTTTTCTTAAAAGGTCAAACCCAGTCCCTCCAGCAGCAGTCAGGTTTTTACCCACTTTAAATACTTGTTTATCGACAGTCTGTATGAATTGACTTTCATCTCCCACAACTTCTATAGCATCAAGATTAACACTGGAAACTTTCAAAGGGATTTCGCCTAAAAAATGTTTAATTTTTCCTTTACCTCCAGTCATTTGACCTGGGAAAATATTTATAGGGCCAATTTCTTTTTTGGAATAACCAATGAATTCTATAACCACTATGTATTCCCCTAAGGGTATTTCAGATATGTTGAAACTTCCATTTTTATCTGAAAGGCCGCCAGTGACAACATCTCCATCATGGTTATCAATCATAGAAATAGATGCATATTCGATAGGAGCGCCAGAGGTAGAATCTGTTACAGAACCTTGCACTACTCCTATGGCAGGCATCTTTGGTTTTTTATCATGACCCTCATGCCCAAATAGGTTCTGTATCAGAAAAATAGTATATACTGATAGAAATATCAGTCTCTTAAAGCTTTTTACCATAATGGTTTCCTGTATAATGTTATGATTAGACTCAAAAAACGAGCGAAAGTTAAATATTTTATTCAGTAGTATTCCAATGAATATCCATTGTGTGGTATTGGACTTTTCTACGGTTTTTGATTTTCACTGGGAAGTTGTATGTTGCTGTTTGACCTGGTTCAAGAGCAGTATCTGCAATTACGCCAGAA
Organism: bacterium; assembly: GCA_038127595.1. GTDB lineage: Bacteria > Fidelibacterota > Marinisomatia > Marinisomatales > UBA1611 > TMED80. The sequence goes on from JAYPIC010000015.1 coordinate 25,234, forward strand.
TCATACATTATTCTGGACCCTTTTACAAAAACAGAATCTTGCCCAGCAGGTTTTGTTGTTTGGGTAAATAAGTTAGATACTACTCTAACAAAGTCGGCTCTTTTTTGTCCAACATTTTTTATCCTGCCTGAAAATTCATGCCTATCAGGGTAGATATTTACAAAAGGGTCTCCAAGAAAAATTACTTTTGGCTCTGGCTCTACATGTTTATTACGCCTGATTACCATTTCTTTTTTTAGTACTAATTGTCCAATTTGAGTTTTTAAAACTAGAGATGAATCTGTCTCACTAAGTATATCACCCATAACAACTGTGCCATTCTTTAATTCTATTCTGTATTGAAACTCAGGAACTTTTATCAGGTCTAAAATTTCTTTGCTTATATTTGGCATGGTTTGTTTTTTTTCGAAAGCAGTTACAATACTTTTAAGGGAGTCAATTTGATTTTTAAGTTCTCTTAAGTTGGATTCATACTCGAAGAATTGGTCCTCAAATTCTAATCTATCTACTTGATCATATGGTCTCAATTGAGGCAAAAGGTCATTTTTATTTTCAGTTTTTAGTGGAGTATTTAATGTTTGCAAGTTAGGTTCATCTAAAATTTCAGTCTCTTGTGATAACTGTTCTTGGGGCTCTTCTACGCTTTTTATTGTGATTATAAAATCCTCAACATCATCATCCATAACTGATATAGGTTTTGATTCAATATTATCCCCGGTGAAGTTAATGATATATTTGCCGCTGCTAATTTTCTTAAGTTTAAATTTTCCTTTCCTACTTACTTTTGTTTTGTCAACTTCTTCTCCGTTTGACTCTTTTACTAAAGTGATTAACCCTTTTTTTATTGGATCCCCATCTTCACTTTGTACAGCGCCCGAAATAGTGTAATTAGCAAATATAATATTGCATAATGACATATAAACCACTGACAAAGATATAATGAGTTTTTTATTCATGCTCCCTCTTGCTAAAGCTTGCCTTATGTGCCATTCTTCTAACTTGTTCCGCCCATATTTTTTCTTCCCCCAGCATATAGACCATATCTAAAATATTATCATAGTAAACATAATTTTCTCTTTTTTCAAGAATTGGTAATATTTTAGGGATTACACGTGGGTCTTTAAACGCACCTAGATTATCAATCGCTTTCTTTCTAATGTCTATAGGATAATCTTCACTACTAGCTATTTCAACAACTGCAAGTTTTACTTCAGGCTCGTTAAACTCTCCTAGAGCAGAGAGCATTGTATTAAGTAGGGTATAATATTGGCTTTTGCCTGTGTTGTAAGTATTTAATAGTGCAAGAATTAAGTTTTCCTGTTTTACTCCGGCCATTGTATTTATGGCAAACTCACGAACTTCTAAATTTGTATTTGGATCACCTAATAGTTCCGCAAAAGCAGTGGCAACATCTTCAGGACTTTTCTTTCCTAAAATTTGTACTGCTTTATTTCTTATCCCTAACCTGACATTGGGGTCTTTAGCAATTGCTGTTAATACAGGAATAACTTGATCGCTGCCAAGTGCCCCTAATTGTTTTGTTAGCATTCCCTCGGTTCTGCTCATATTTGTCTTTGCAATTTCATAAAGGTCCAATAATCCAAGTACTTGGTCTTTTGTTCTAACCTTATGAAGATTTTCTGTAATTGTTAGATGAAGGTTGTTTGTCCTGTCTTCAAGAATGTGTGCGCTTTCAAGTAAAGCTGAACTTGCTTTGGGGTTTTCTCTAAAAAGAGCTAACATCTCTATTGATGCTTTTAGAAGAGAAAAATCAACAGCACTCGTTGTTTCAACCATCTCTGCAATGGCATTTAATGCCATGGGATGTTGAGTATTTGCTAACATTCTTCCTGCTTCTATTCTTGCTTTTATATGCTGATTTTCATCAGTGTAAATTTGTATCATTTCCTCTAGAGCTTGTATATCTCCATCTTGATATGCACTTCGAAGTTTTTGAATATTATTGAGAAAGTTTGGGTCATCAGGGTCAATAATGGATTTTCCTCCAAAAAAATTTTTGACTGTAGCACAACCTTGAAATAAAGTTAGATAGCAAAGTATGATTAATAAGTTTTTACGCATCATTTTCCCATTGATGTAGTGTTAATTCTTTCCCATCAAAAACTGCATATGAAGGATCATCTTGCCAGTCACCTAAAACAGCTAGTTTACCTTTTTCTACATCAATTATTTCATTTAAATGATAATGACCGCAGACCATGTAATCAAATCCTTTTTGGAAATGAGTTAATGCGTATTTTTTTAATTCATTCCTGATTTTTTCTCTAACTTCCTCTGGCAGTTCAGGATGATTCTCTGTTCTTGATACTTTTCGAGCTATCTTATAAGCAAGCGTAGGGTGTAATAATCGGAAACACCATATGAAAAAAGGGGAGCGGATTATTTTCTTTAAAATTCTGTATCCATAGTCCCAACTTAAAACTCCATCGCCATGAGTAATGTAAAAATTTTTCCCTCTTAATGAAAAGGTTGTATCATCGAAATAAGTATGGTTCATTAATTTTTTTTTCATGAAATCCAGAACCCAATAATCGTGATTGCCAGCGATAAATCTCAAGTCAACTCCTGCTTTTTTAAGTTGAAAAGCCTTATTGTAAAAATCAAAATATGATTTAGGTATAACATCAGGGTATTCAAAATAAAAATCAAACAAATCACCTACAAAAAAAAGTGTGCCCCTTGTAGTCCTTACAAAATTTAAAAATCGATATAAAGACTCTCTTTTAGCACTTTCATCTGAAGACTCATCTAACATCAGGTGGATATCTGAAATGAAATATATTGGCAATTGCATGGTTTTAAAATATCTTTTTAAGTATACTAATTATAAGAGTAGTAAATTTAACAATAAAATATACTTTTCAGGACATATTGACAATATCTTGAGTTTTTTGTTAAAGTAAGAAACATTGCTTTCATTTATTTCGTTATAAAGAAGATGATTATATCTAAATACATACTTTTTGCTATTGCAATTCTATCTAGTTCCTTTGGACAATCCTTTGGAAAAAACAAGGTGCAATATAGGGATTTTGATTGGTCTTATATCCAGACTCCCAATTTTGATATATATTTTTATGGCGATAATCAAGACCTTGCAGAATTCACTTCAAAAGTATCTGAGGAAGCATACAAACAGATATCTACTCATCTTGCATGGGATTTAAAAAACAGGGTATCAATTCTAGTATATAATTCTCACAATGAATTCCAACAAACAAATGTTGTGGGTGTATACATGTCAGAGGGAATAGGTGGAGTAACCGAGCTATTTAAAAATAGAGTGGTTTTCCCATTTGACGGAGATTTTGAACAATTTAGACACGTTATTCATCATGAGCTTGTTCATGCAATGCTTAATGATATGGTTTACGGAGGTACTGCTCAAAACATGGTTGCTAGTCGAACTCGTGTGAGAATTCCCTTATGGGCAAATGAGGGTCTGGCAGAATTTTTAAGCTCAAACTGGGATACAAAGGCAGATATGATTTTGCGTGACATAGCAGTTCATGAAAGAATTCCTACCGTTAATGAGTTGAATTATTTCATGGCATACAAAGGAGGGCAATCGCTTTGGAGATTCATTGCAGGAAAATATGGAAGAGAAAAAGTCGGTGAGGTTTTTCGCTCGATGAAAAAAACTCAAAGTGCTGAAAAAGGGTATCAGCTGGCTCTTGGCATGAAATGGGATGAATTATCTGATCAATGGCATAAATACTTAAAAAAAGAATATTGGCCAGATATTGCAAATAGAGATCCTTTGGAAGATATGTCTGAACAGTTAACTGATCACAAAAAAAATAGGAATTTTTATAATGTGTCCCCATCACTGTCTCCAGATGGTAGCACAGTAGCTTTATTATCAGATAGATCTGGTTATTTCGATGTTTATCTTTTGGATGCTGCGACAGGTAAGAAAAAAGCTACTTTAGTGCAAGGTAGTCGCTCTGTTAATTTTGAGGAACTTAAATGGTTACAGCCTGGGTTATCTTGGTCCCCAGATGGAGAAAAAATTGTGCTAGCAACAAAAGCCGGTTCTTCTGATGCACTTCAAATAATTGATGTAAAAACTAAAAAAGCAAAAAAAATTCCTATAGCTTTGGATGGAGTATTTTCTGCAGCTTGGAGCCCTAATGGTAATGATATCGCTTTTGCTGGCAATCACAATGGCTCCAGTGATATATACATTTATAATTTTAAATCAGAGAACTTTAAAAAGATAACTAATGATATTTTTTCTGATTCATATCCGTCATGGAATGGCAATAGCGAGGAGATCGCATTTGTTTCTGATCGTGGCAAACATGTTGATGGTAAGTATGATGGTAGAATTGAAGATCATAACTATAGTCAGACAGATATTTATGTAGTAAATATTAAAAGTGGCAAAATCAAAAGAGTCACTGACACGCCTGATAATGAGAGCTATCCAATTTGGGCAAATTCTGAAAGAACATTATTTTATACTTCAGACTATAATGGTGTTTTCAACCTCTATAAACATGCTTTGGTTGAAGACCAAAATTCTGATTCTAAATTTGTAAATAATTCATATGCTGTAACAAATGTTTTGACAGGTCTGCAACAGCCAACAATTTCTAAAGATGATAACTCGATAATTTTTGCGGGATATTCGGGCATTGGTTGGGACCTATATAGCTTAAATAATCCACTTGGCATTGCTGCCAAGCAAATTGCCCCAACACAGTTTATTAAAACTAGAGATAGTGAAGATATGTCTGTAGCAGACATTCGAGACACTGATAAAATTGAAAGAATAGATTTGAATACAAATTCATCATATTCTAAATGGGTATTTGCTCAGGGATATGATAATTATAATTATTCTATGGATACCAAAGGCTCGAAACAAGAGAAGGTTGTTAAGGACACGTTAGTTAATGGAGTTCACGTTCCAAAACCCTACAAAACGCGATTCACATTAGATATGGTAAGTGGGAATTTGCAGATTAGCAATGTGTTTGGAGCAACCGGAATGACTTATTTTGCATTTAGTGACATTCTAGGAAATCACCAGATTCAATTTGGAACAGAAATGGTTCTAACTCTAGAAGATAGCGATTATTTTTTATCATACGGTTATCTAAAAAACAAGACTGATTATTATTTTGTAGGTTTTCAAAATGCAGATTTTTTTCAGGCTGGATATTATTCTCTTGGGCGCTTAAGACATTATGGGTTACAATCTTACATTTCTCATCCTTTTAGCAGATTTCAAAGGGTTGATTTTGGGCTTACTTGGCATAATATTAGTTATGATATTCTTGATAGGATGATAAATACATTTGGGCAGGAAGAGCTGGTTAAAAGACCTGGTTCATCCACAAAATTCACTACAATATTACCTAGAGCTAGCTGGATATATGACAATTCAATTTTCGGTTTCACTGGACCAATCGATGGGTATCGCCAGAATGTTTCTATCACTGCTAGTCCTGGTTGGAATACAGATTTCAAGTTTCAAACAGTAAAATTAGATGCTAGAAAATATTGGAGATTTGGTCGCGACTACACGCTCGCTGTAAGAGGGTTTTTCGGGAGTAGCCAGGGTAAAAATGCTCAGAAATTTTTTCTGGGGGGCATACCATACTTGCTTACAGACTTTCAAAGTGGTACAACAAATGGAGTTAGTGATCCTTCGGCGTATAGAAGTGTAATTACAGATACATCTAACTCAAATTTAATTACGGATGTATATTTTACAGAATATGCGTTCCCAATGAGGGGTGCTCGATTTGCAGAACGAATAGGTACATATGCTTCATTATTTAATTTTGAAGTTAGATTTCCATTCATTAATTATCTTGCACTAGGCTTTCCTTTAAAAGTTGTTTTTGGAAACATCAGAGGCCATGCTTTTGTTGATGTTGGAGCTGCCTGGGACTCTGCAGATGAATTTTCTTCAAATAGTTGGCCAGAGAAATACGGTTCTAATGACACTGCTAAATTTTCTCCTTGGGTTGTGACATCCGGTTTAGGTGTGAAGATCAACCTTGGATATTTCTTATTACGAGTAGAGTCAGCTTGGGATAAAAATCCAGGCGGATACTCAAAACCGCAGTGGTACTTATCTCTAGGGCCTGATTGGTAAAATATCGGCCTTGATTACATCATACATAGAAGGCAATTTTGCATACTTCTATGGCTAATAAAAAAAATAAAGTAAACTTTTTATGTTCTGCATGTGGTGATGATTTCCCGAAGTGGCATGGACAATGTCCAAGCTGTAAAGAGTGGGGCACCTTATCAGAGTTTAAAGTATTAGGGAATAAAAACATAAAAAGGTCTAAACTTGATTATAGAGATTATAAACCACTAAATGATATACTTGATTCTGATCCTGGCGAAAGAATTACAACAAATATTACGGAGGCTGATAGGGTATTAGGAGGAGGACTTTTACCTGGTTCACTATTATTGTTAGGAGGGAGTCCAGGTGTAGGAAAATCTACATTAGCTCTACATATATGTTCTGGGGTTAATAAATCTATTTTATACGTTTCTGCTGAAGAAAGTGAAGAACAAGTTGCAATTAGAGCTAAAAGGATAAACGTTAAATCAGATAACTTACATTTATCTAGTGAAAATGATCTTAATGGCATTCTAACTCACATTGATAGAATTTCCCCTGCGCTAGTTATCATTGACTCAATTCAAACAATTATAAATTCTGATTTAGACTCTTTGCCTGGATCTCCTAGTCAAATTAGAGATTGTGGCCAAAAGTTTTTAGAAGTCAGTAAACATAAGAATGTTATAATTATTATCGTTGGTCATGTTACAAAGGAAGGGACCATTGCAGGTCCAAAAATGTTGGAACACATGGTGGACACAGTTCTTTATCTAGAAGGAGATGATAGATATGAGCATAGAATTTTAAGGTCTGCAAAGAACCGATTTGGAGCTACAAATGAGGTTGGAATTTTTCATATGAATGAAGATGGATTAAACGAGGTTTCAAATCCTTCTGAAATGTTTTTATCCGAACGAAGTAGAAATATACCAGGGACTTGTATTTATCCTTCCTTAGAAGGCACTCGTCCTATTTTAATTGAAGTTCAAGCGCTTGTGTCCACCGCAAATTTTGGAACGCCGCAAAGGAATGTAAACGGATTTGACCTTCGAAGGCTTGCCATGCTTCTAGCAGTTCTTGAGAAGAGGATGGAATTAGTCATGGGCATTAAGGATGTATTTATAAATTTAGTTGGTGGTTTAAAAGTCGATGATCCTGCTGCTGATTTATCTATTTTATGTGCAATTGCATCAAGTTTTATGGATAAGCCAATAGATGAGACTATTGTTTTTATTGGTGAAATAGGTTTAGCAGGTGAAATTAGATCAATAAGTAGATTGGGTCATCGTTTAGCTGAAGTGGAAGCTTTGGGTTTTAATGGTGCAGTTGTTCCTAAAGCTAGTATGAATAGCAAACTTAAGAAAAATAAACTCAAGATTTACCCCGTTGAGTCAGTTAAGCAAGCATTTGATATATTATTTTGAATTTTTCAATTACCACGCAAGATAAAAAGACCTCTGCCAGAACTGGAGTAATAAAAACAGAACATGGAGATATTCAAACTCCAGTATTTATGCCTGTCGGGACCATTGGTGCTGTAAAAACATTTTCTCCACATGAGCTAGAAGGACTTGGGGCAGATATAATTTTAGGCAATACATATCATCTTTATTTAAGGCCAGGGACAGAAGTAATAAATCATGCAGGCGGTCTTCATAAATTTTCAAATTGGACAAGACCTATTTTAACAGATAGTGGAGGGTTTCAAGTATTTTCTTTGGCAAATTTAAATAAGATTAATGATGATGGTGTGGAGTTTCAATCTCACTTAGATGGGAGTTATCATACTATAACGCCTGAAATATCGATGCAAATTCAGCGCGCTTTGGGGTCAGATATTATTATGGCATTTGATCATTGTCCTCCTGGTAAATCAGAATTAAATGAAGTTACCAGAGCTGTTAAAAGAACTAATGAATGGTTTATAAGGTGTAAAAACTATCTAAAAGATAATCCCCGTCTTTATAAACATAGCCAAACGTTATTTCCAATTATTCAAGGTGGTATTAATCATAAAATGAGAGAAATGAGTATCGAAGGATTAGTCCCACAGGCAGATTTCGGGATAGCGATTGGGGGCCTTGCAGTTGGAGAAGAGAAAAACGCTATGTTTGATACTATAGAATTCTGTGATTCTTTACTACCAAAAGATAGACCTAGATATCTGATGGGGGTTGGAAGACCTACTGACATAGTAAAAGCAATACGGCGTGGAGTTGATATGTTTGATTGTGTTATGCCAACCAGAAATGGTAGAAACGGTCAGATTTTTACCTCTAATGGGACGATAAATATTACAAATGAGAAATATAAGGATGATCACTCCTTTATAGATGAGAGTAGCAATCATGCCTTTGGACGTATGTTCACTAAATCGTATATAAGACATCTTTTTAGTGTTAAGGAAATACTTGGTTTGCGAATTGCATCAACATTGAACTTATCATTTTACATTTCTTTAATTAAAAAAATACAAGAGGTGATTCACCTTGGTGAGTTTGATAGTTGGTCTAGGAGTTGGTTAAATGAAATGAAGCATTATAAGGGCATGTAATGACAAAAATGAAGGTGCGAGTTATAGATGCTTATGTCTATAAAAAAACAATGGAAGGAATTGAGTTTCTTATATTGAAACGGGCAAAAACCAAAATATATGAGCACCTTTGGCAAGGGGTTGCAGGAAAAATTGAAGAGGGAGAAAAAGCTTGGGAAGCAGCAATCAGGGAACTAAGAGAAGAAACTAGCTTAAGGCCACTGAAAGTATTTATAGCTGATCATGTTAGTAGTTTTTATGAAAAGCATGGTGATAGATTAAATCTTGTTCCAGTTTTTGGAATTGAAGTTGATTCCCAAGAAGTAGTTTTATCAAAAGAACATTGTGATTTTAAATGGGTTAAGTTGGATGTCGCTTTATCTCATTTAGTTTGGAATGGGCAAAGGAGAGGAATTCAGGTTGTTCATGATATGGTAACATCTAATGATGATAGGATGAAATGGTCTCAGATTAAAATTCCAGATAAATTACCTTGATAAATTTTTTAAATATATCAAGAAGGTTGAAGTACCTATTTGGTACTATAGCTTTGTCTTGGGTTCTATTTTTTTTATTACGAGTAGCATTTTTCCTCATTTTTTATGAATCATCAAGTTTAATAGATATTTTAAAAAGTATTTGGGTTGGATTAAGATTTGACCTTCGCTTATCCATATTAACAGCGTTACCTAGTTTATTACTTTGTGTTATTGCCTCTATTAAATATTGGAAATTTTCTTATTCAATATCTTTGATAAAATGGATTTATCCTTCAATTCTGTCACTTATAGTTTTATTCTACACTTTTGATTTTGCTACATATAGTTACACTCAACAACGTATTGATATAACGGTTTTTACTTTATTAGAAAATTTTGCGATTTCTGCAGGCATGATGTGGGAGTCTTATCCTATTGTATGGTTGTTTTTACTTGTATTATCAATATGCAGTGGTTGCATTTTTATACATAGCTATTTAATTAAGGTTACATTAAAACGTAACAAATTGTTTCAAACAAAATATCAAAAATCCTTTCAAGTTTTATTTTGCTTTTTGATTTATCTTTTTGGATTTTGGGGTACTTTTTCTCAATACATGCTTTTATGGAGTGATGCTTTTTTCAGTCGAAGTTCCTTTGTTTCTGCTCTTGCGCTAAACCCGGTTTTATATTTTTATGATACAAAAACATTTAAAGAGGCTGATTTTGAAATTAAAAAAGTAAAGGATCATTACTACACAATATCAGATTATCTTGGTATAGATAGCTTAGATATTAATAACTTGAATTATACAAGGAAAATTCGTCCTAAAATAAATAAAAATAGTCATCCCAACGTTGTGATAATTTTTATGGAATCAGTTGGTTTAAATAGAATGGGATTAGTTGGCAATCCATTAAACCCTACTCCTTTCTTAGATAGTCTTGCTTCAAATGGGTTGTTTTTTTCAAAATTTTACATTCCATGGGTTAGTACTTCCAGGTCTGTTTTTACAATGTTGACTGGCATACCGGATGTAGCTAGGAGGACATCCTCTAGAAATCCTATTGTTAGAGATCAATATAGTATTTTATCTGATTTTACAGATTATGAAAAATATTATATGATTGGTGGTAGTGCTAGCTGGGCGAATATTCGCAGTTTAGTTACCTACAATATAAAAAATATGAAGCTCATTGAGATGGAAGACATTGATCGACCCAGGGTTGATGTTTGGGGGGTATCGGATTTAGATCTCTTCAAAGAGGCTGATAAAATTCTTAAGAACAAAAAATACCCTGAAAGTCCAAGTTTCATTATTATACAAACAGCGGGGAATCACCGTCCATATACTATACCTGATGATAATGAAGGCTTTGTCAAAAAGACTCATAGGAGAGATGATTTAAATAAATCGGGTTTTAAATCCATTGAGCAGTATAATGCTATGAGATTGTTAGATCATTCTATTAATAGGTTTTTTGAATTAGCAAAAAAGTCTTCATATTATGATAACACTGTTTTTGTATTGTTTGGAGACCATGGAACAGCTGACCCTAAAGCAGAACACATGGGTGAGGAAGACTACAGCCTTAAGCTGAGATCATATAATGTTCCACTGATAATCTATTCTCCAAAAATAATTCAACAATCTAAAGAAATAAAACAAGCATCAGGTCTGTCTGATCTAATGCCAACAATTGCAGGAATATGTGATATCCCATACACAAATAAAACGATGGGTAATGATATATTAAAAACGAGCAACGACATTGCTTTTTTGGTTAATAAAAAAATGAGTCCTTCGAGCTATGGAGTAATAAATAGTGAATTTTATTTAAGAGTATTTGGTGATGGTTCTGGATCTGAATTACATAAGCTTTCTGGAGATGATCCAGCAAGTGATATCAAAGGCTCTTTTTTTAAGGAGGCCGATTCCTTAAAAAAAATAGCTGATGCAATTTATCAAACCTCAAAGTATATGCTACATCACAATAAAAATTAATTGATATATTCTAATACATAATTATATCAAAAATATAAGTTAGGGAAAAAATCATGTTATCAATCGGATCAATCGCCCCTGAATTTCAATTAAGTGATCAGGATGGTAATTCAGTAAATATTAAAGATTTTGAGGGCCAAAAAGTTCTTCTATGGTTTTATCCTAGAGCAAGCACGCCTGGCTGAACAACGCAAGGTCAAGGACTCCGGGATGAGTTTAAAAATTTTAAAAAATATAATACAGTAGTTTTAGGCATGAGTGCTGATTCAGTAAAGGCTCAAAAGAACTTTTGTTCAAAACAAGAGTTTCCATTCCAATTACTTTCAGACCCTGAAAAAGAAACGATTAGAGCCTATGAAGCTATTGGCTTAAAGAAAATGTATGGTAGAGAATATGAGGGTATCTTGAGAGTAGCATATTTGATAGATGAAAATGGTAAAATTGAAAGAGCATACGAGAAGGTTAGCCCAAAAACCCATGCTGATGAAGTCTTAAAGGATTTAACATAAAACTTATTCTTTTTTTATAATTAAATAATCATCTTTAAAAATCATTTTATCTTCTTCCAAGTACCCATTCATTAAAGAATGACCTTTGAGCCATAATTTATCTTCAATGATTTTATAGTCAGTTAAATGAATAGGATTATTGTCCAAGGCGAAGACTGCGCTGTTTTCTTTGCATAGCGCTAATTCATTTTTTTCATAATTATCAATGTTTACCCAATCTTCTCTTAATTTAAAACCATCTTTAATATCAATATCATCATAGGTTAAAAGAATTGATGGTCTTTTTGAAGTAAATGTAGCCATTGCATAAATGGGTAGAATAGCACAAATAACAACCCAGAAACTGGTTTTAGGTTTTATATCGCAAAAAAAACTCTGTTGCTGTTTGAGGTCTAATAATTTTTGCAAACCATTCGCATTAACCAATAAACCATAATGTGATAGGAAAACTGTTTTATCATTTGACACTACTACAACTGCATCGTCATTTAGAAGTGGTTTATATTTTGGTATAAAATGTGAAGAATGAGATTCTGTTATTTTTATTAAATCGCCTGAATAGTCTAAATACTTTACATTTAATTTTTTTTTAGAAGAGAGGTTTTCTTTCTCTGAAAACACAGCAACAGCTCCTATATGCCATAAACCATATAAAAGTAAAATAGAGTTCAAGAAAGAATTGTCATCTATGACAACCTTATCTTTTGGGACTACGCCTTGGTCATTTAGCCAGTTTGACATTCTCTGAATACTATTGAAAAATTCAATATTTGTTAAACCGT
>JAYPIC010000016.1:0-34717 GCA_038127595.1 bacterium
CTAGACTAAACCTAGCTTCTCCAAGAGCAGGGTAAGTACCTACTGGTCCACTATAACTAGTGCTAAACGAACCCTTGGGCTGTGTAGTAAAGGTGTAACTATACTGATCTCTAATATTGATCTGAGTACCTGTTACCTGATCGATCAAGATCATTTCAACATGCATAGGAAGGTCAGCAATATCCCAGCTTACGGTTATATCATTTTCTATTGTACTAAAGTTACCTTCTTCTACTTCAAGGGACATAACATCTACTGGTACTTCAAACGCTTGATCTTGAGAATATGGCAGGTTATTAATATCCAAACTACTTTCATTATTATAAGACATAGCAGCTATCCTGGAGCTAGCAGCAAGCGGTAATAGTTTGTATGCATCCTTATCATCTTTGTGCATTTCTCCATCTTCTGTGAAAGAGAACCAGGCGACATCGTGCTTGTTATCAATAGAAGTAAAGGTCAAAGATAAACTACCTGACTCTTCCATATCTGCAATACGGTAAAAGGTACCTGCAGAAGAGGACTTGTCTGCTTCTTCGATCGTGATTGAGCCAGAACCAGAACCATTTGCTTGTACCCAGAACCCTTGGTACGGTGCGATCAGACCATCCGTAAGTCCGCCCGTAGAGCCATTCCAACTTTTATAGTCAGTAACTGCATCATCCCAAACATAGACAGTCGAAGTCACATTTGTCTTGGTCACATCATCCCAATCAATGGTAGAATAATAAGGGTTACCTGCTAATCCATAAGCATTAGCAGCAATGGAACCAGAAGCAGGGTAGGTAGCACTACCACTATTTTCTGTTCCACTGACGCTTAAGGTGATCGGTAAATCATCGGTGCCATCATTATCATTATCTGCAAAAATGTACGATAAAAATCCCTGCCCAGCTGCAATGGAAGTACCTGAGCCAGAGATATCACTTAATGCTGTCCAATTTTGCCCAGCGTGATCAAAAGTCCAAACATTGGCACTAGCGCCAGTCATATCAGCACCAGTCATGCCTTGTGTCCAGGCATTTGTCAATAGTTCTCCAAGTACTTGCCCAGAAACAGGACTTGCCATCATTCTAAAACCAGCGTCACCACTAACCTTAGCAGCAAATGAATTATACACTCGAACATGACCTCCGAATGCACCGGATGAATTGTTATTTCTTGCACCTACGGCGATTTTATCACCATATGCATTCATAGATACAGAGAAACCAAAATTATCACCTGCAGCTTCTGCGTCAATATCTGATCCTAACTGAGCCCAACTACTTCCGTTCCAGGAGAACACTCGAACATGACCAGCGTTAGAACCATTGCCATCATTGTAGATTGCTCCAACAGCTAATCGATCGCCGTTAGAGTTTATTGAGACCCCGCGTCCAAAATTATCTTCCTCAGCTTCTCCATCAATATTTGATCCTAACTGAGTCCAACTACTGCCGTTCCAGGAGTATACCCGAGCATGACCTGCGTTAGATCCATTACCATCATTTCTTGTTGATCCAATGACAACCCTATCCCCATCTGAATTCATAGAAACAGAAAATCCACAATAATCATCTGTGGCTTCACCATCAATATCTGAGCCCATCTGAGTCCAACTACTTCCATCCCAAGAATATACCCTCACATGCCCTGAATTGGTTCCATTACCATCATTCAAATATGCTCCAATGGCTACCCTGTTCCCATTTGAATTTATAGAGACAGATGCCCCAAAAGTATCACTGCCAGCTTCTCCATCAATATCTGAGCCTAATTGGACCCAGCTACTTCCATTCCACGAATATACTCGCACGTGACCCGCATTACTAGCCGTACCATCATTATATATTGCTCCAATGGCAACTCTATCCCCATTTGAATTCATAGAGACAGAATACCCAAAATTATCACCAGCATTTTCTCCATCAATGTCTGAGCCCAATTGAGTCCAACTACTTCCATCCCAAGAATATACCCTCACATGCCCAGAGTTAGAGCCATTACCATCATTTCCTGTTGCTCCAATGGCGACCCTATCCCCATCTGAATTCATAGAGACAGATCGTCCAGAATAATCGCTTGCAGCTTCTCCATCAATATCTGATCCCAGCTGAGTCCAGCTACTTCCATTCCATGAGTATACCCTCACATGACCTGAGTTAGAGCCATTACCACCATTTTGGAGTGCCCCTATTGCTACACGATCGCCATTTGAACTTAACGAAACTGAGAACCCACTCCTATCGCTTGCAGCTTCTGCATCAATGTCGCTACCTAATTGATCTTGAGAAAATAAAAAAGTAGAAAGTGATAAAATGATTGTTATGTAATGTTTTAAAAATTTCATAATTATCCTATTTAGGTTATATAATAGTTTAAAACTACTAAAATTTTATTAGCAATTATCTTTGATTATTTGGGATTTTAATGAACAATTTATTAAATGAACATATCTATCATTTGGTTTAAAAAAGACTTACGCATCGTTGATCATAAACCTTTACATGAGGCTTGTAAATCTGGGTTAGTTTTGCCTTTGTACATTTATGAACCTGAAATAATTGAAGCTGATGATTATGATCCAAGACATCATCAGTTCATTAATGACTCGCTTATGTCTTTAGAAGAAAATTTAAAAGCCATCGGCGGATTTCTTCATTTAGAATATGGCTCTGCCATAGATGTCTTTAAAAAATTAAAAAATACTTTACCCTACTCAATTTCAGTTTATTCTCATGAAGAGACAGGTAATTGGGTAAGCTATCAAAGAGATATAAAATTTAAAAAGTGGTGCAATGATCAAAATATTAATTGGCATGAATTTCAGCAACATGGAGTTCAAAGACCTATTTTTGATAGAGATGGTTGGTCATATGAGTGGAAAAAGTTTATGAATCTCCCAATATTAGATGTTCCAAAAAACATAAAGTTCTATTCTTTTGATTACTTATTTGATTTAATAGATATCAAAAAAATTGGAAAGCATATTACGCATACATCTATTCAAAAAGGGGGTAGGGAGGCTGGATTGAAACTACTTGATTCTTTTCTTGAAACCCGCGGGAAAAATTATTCCAAAGAAATGTCAAGCCCTTTAACAGCAATAACTAGCTGTAGCAGACTAAGTCCTCATCTAACATTTGGCAATTTAAGTGTTCGCGAAGTGTATAAAATAGCTAAAGCAAAGAGAGATAAACTCAAAGGAATTAAGAACGTTGGGGCTTGGCGGTCATCCATTTCTTCATTTCTAGGCAGATTAAGATGGCATTGTCACTTCATTCAAAAACTAGAGGACCAGCCTCAGATTGAATGGGAGAATATGTCACGTTCATATGATTCTATTCGGCATGATTTTAATGAAGCATATTTTATTGCTTGGAAGAATGGGCAAACCGGATATCCTCTGATTGATGCATGTATGCGGTGTCTAAAAGCTACAGGCTACATTAATTTTCGTATGAGAGCTATGCTTGTTTCGTTTGCTAGTTATGATCTTTGGTTAGACTGGAGAAAAACAAGTAAATACTTGGCTACACAATTTACCGATTATGAACCTGGTATCCATTACAGTCAGTTTCAAATGCAGTCTGGAGTAACAGGAATCAATTCAATTCGAATTTATAATCCCGTAAAGCAGCAAAAAGATCATGATGGAGAAGGTATTTTTGTTCGTGCATGGGTTCCAGAATTAAAAGAAGTGCCTCTAGAATATATTTTCACTCCACATTTGATGAGTGAGGGATTTCAAGAGATCTACAATTGTAAAATTGGAACAGATTATCCTGAGCCAATTGTTGATCATGGGTTGCAAGTAAAAAAAGCCAAACAGGTCCTCTATGGGATAAAGAAAACTGAGGGCGCTAGAGTTGAGGCAAAAAAAGTTTATCTAAAACATGGAAGCCGAAGAAGACCATTTTCAAAGAGAGTGCCTACGACTTAATTGTTCCAATTGTTTTAGTGCATTGAATAAAAAGATTATGAAATGCCTCTACTGTATGATCAATAGGGTCTGAATATCCACCGCCCATAAATATAAGTAGAGGTAAATTTTGTGTATCGCAAAAATTTAAAACAAGTTCATTTCTTTTTTTCATTCCATCTTGGGTAAGATTTAAATGCCCAAGACTATCGAACTTAAGTGAATCGACCCCAGCTTGAAAAAAAACGATATCAAACTTAATGTTTTTAAGTTTATATAAATTTTCTTTAAGGATTTCAATATATTCCTTATCCCCTGTACCTTTTTCTAATTCAACATCTAAATCACTCTTTTGCTTTTTTAATGGAAAGTTTACCCCACAGTGCATTGAAAATGTGAAAACGCTCTCTACATCTTTTAACATCGTTGCTGATCCATCTCCTTGATGAACATCAAGATCTAGCACTAATATATTTTGATATTTTTTATATTTATTTTTACAATAATTCGCAGTCAAAGCGATATCGTTAAAAATACAATATCCGGATCCATAGTCATAGTGTGCATGATGTGTTCCTCCTGCTAAATTAGATGAAATTCCATTTTTTATAGCAGAATCGAGTGCATTAATCCCCCCGCCCATGATAAAAAGAGTTCTATCTACAATGTCTTTCGTCCATGGCCTAAGGCCTATTGCTCTTTGCTTAGATTCAGAAAGAGTACCATCAATAAAATTGTCAACATATTCTTTTTGATGTACATTATATAACAGGTCAAGATCAATTTTTTCAGGGGCCCTGAATTTAATTTTTTTATTTGCCTTTGAATTTGAAATTGATTCAAAAATCAATTTATATCTATCCCTAGGAAATTTTGAGTTTTTAGATATACCAGAGGTATATAATGGATGGTAAAATATTTCTAACATATATATTTTAAAAACTAATATAGGTTGAGTTTGAATCGGTTATCTAACTATTTTGGAATAGACATTTTAATAAATTTTTATATATATAATGCATTGTATTAAGTGTGGTAATAAAACAGATTTAGTAATTCCAGATGGGGATAATAAAAACCGGCAGGTGTGTACTGTTTGTGGACATATTCATTATGTTAATCCAAATATAATTGTAGGGATCTTGCCTGTTAAGGAAAATAAAATACTGCTTTGTAAAAGGGCAATAGAACCAGGCTTTGGGAAATGGACACTACCTTCTGGATTTATGGAAATTGGTGAATCACTAGAGCAAGGAGCAAAAAGAGAAGCTAAAGAGGAGGCAAACCTTCAAGTTCAAATACTGCATTTGCAGACTACTTACAGCCTTCCAAAAATAGGTCAGGTATATATCCTTTATTTAGGTGAGATCGTTAATGATGATTTTGCACCCATGGATGAGACATTAGAAGTAAGATTATTTAGTATTCAAGATGTTCCTTGGGAAAATATTGCATTTTCCTCTGTAACCTTTGCTTTAGAAAAATATGTTGATGATTATAATAATGGAGTTAAAAATCAATGTTACTCAAATTATTAAGTGCTATCTTTTGAAATATTTCTCCAAAATATTTTTTTTATTTTTACTTAAATGTTCACTTTTTGTATCAATGGTTGAAGCTAAAATAATATATGATTTTTCTAAAGTGGAAAATCTTGATGGCTGGTATGTTGTTGATGATGGAGTTATGGGCGGTAGGTCAAAGGGTAAATTAAAGATTGAAAATGGCGATACTGGCGTATTTTCTGGAAAGATATCGTTAGAGAATTATGGTGGTTTTAGTTCAATACGATATTATGCAGGAAAGCTAAATGTTAAAAAAAATAAATATGTGACAGTTATACTTAGCGGCGATGACAAGTATTATCAGCTTCGTATTAGGTCATCAAGAAATGACCGCCATGTTTACACCAAAAAGTTTTTTGCAAAAGATGGTTGGCAGGAGATAAGAATACCCCTCGATTCTATGGAGCCGTATTTTAGAGGACAGCGTTTAAGGATGAGTAACTTTGATAAAAAATATATTTCAGAAATTGGTTTTTTAATTGGAAATAAGGTTAGAGAAAACTTTGAACTAAAAATTCGATCAATTATGCTAGAAGAAGATTATGAACTGTAATATAAGTATGGTAAGAATGACTAGTTTAATTTTTGCTGTGTGCTTAATATTTTTAAGTTTAAAAACTATTAACCTTTGGAGTTACGATGGTGTTTAGTATTGAAGTACTTATTGAGGCATTAAAAATAATTGCTGCAGTAGCTGTTTATTTTGTCTGGGTAGTAAGATATGATAACATTAAAAAAGAATTTTCCGACTATAAGTTGCCAAAAATGTTCAGAGATTTAATTGGAATACTTAAAATTTCCTTTACGGTAATGCTGCAATTTGATGATAGTAATTTGATTATCATAGGTTCACTTGGAATTGTTATCCTTATGTTAGGAGCTGTAGCAACTCACTTAAAAGTCAAAAACCCACCATAAACTATGCTTCCGGCAGTAACAATGCTGTCTATTGGTTTGATTATTTTGCTTCACACATTAGGTCAGGTTCAATAAGCAAATACATATTAAACCAGTCTCTTTGTAGGGACGACAATTATTTATTTTAAATAAAATAATCTCACAATAAGCCCATGGCAAAATATTTTGTATATGTTATTGAGCTTGACCCTAAAGTAGCTGACCTTAGAAAATTTAGAGCTAAAAACCCTCAATACATCAAAGGGAATGGTTGCTTTTATATTGGGCAATCCACAAGAGATCCAGAACTGAGGCTTGAGCAACACAAGGAAGGATATAAGTCAAATAAATATGCTAAATATTATGGTGAAAAATTACGGCCTGACATTTATGACAAATATAACCCTATACCAACTCGAAAGGATGCTTTAAGTATTGAGGAGTATTTAGGCAAAAAGCTAAAAAGTAAGGGTGCTGCTGTTTGGTATAATTAATTTAATTTAGAAGCCATTGATCTAAATGATAAAACAATTTGCCAAACCTCTGTTTCTTGATCTAGATTTCCCTCATTTGCTGCTGCAAAAGAGCCTTCTAAAAAAATTGGTTTTTGAAGATTAACACCAATAGCTCCTAACCTAGTACTAAAAATATATCCAATTGAAGGGGTTGCAATAAATGCTGAAGAATTCGGGCTATGAACATCATTCCAATATGCTTTTGATAAAGACTCCAAGGATAGACTAAAATCAATAGATCCATCTATCTTATCAAATGTTTTATAAATTGTTGACAACATTATTTTTAATGATGATGGTGGCAAATAATAGTAGCTATTTTCTTTAAGTGGCTTTTCAAAAGATATATTGCCACCAAAAAAAACTGGATTTGCAGTTCTTTTGTAATAAAATTGAAATTCTGAGATAAGATTATATGTACCGTTACTCATACTAAAGTGTCTATGCGGGATGTATTCATTGTCAACTTTTAAAAATGGATTCTTTGTAAGAGTGTTTTTTGATGGAATATTTAGCCCACCTCCCATGATTATTCTATAACCATCTCCTACACCTGTATTTTTTAAAAGATAGCGTAAAACAATTTTTGTGTCACCTAGGTAACCACCTTTAGCATTATCAAAATCATTTCCAGTATGCTCATCCCGATGATGTACGGACTCGTTCTCACCATCATATTCCATAGTCCTAATTCCAAATGTTGATGTAGCAGAAATATTAACAATCTCGCTTAGGCCATATATGGCGCCAGGTCTAATTACGGAGCTAATTAAGTTGCCTCTGTGATCAAAATTTTCTCCAGGAACTGGAGCATGCCACCAATCAATTAGTTGGGTGCTTTGAACTAAAGAGTAATAAAGCTCGCCTTTATTTGCTCCTAATCCTTTATTTGAATTACCACCTGGTAATGAGGGATTGCCTCAGAGCGCTCATTGGCCGTAAAGAGCAGAAGAGATAAAATAGAAAAGTATTGATAATTTGCTAATTATTTTCATATTGAAATTTCATAATCATTGTATATAAAAGCCTAGTGAATTAAATATATTTAGTAAAATAAGATAAAATATTAAATAATTAACTATTGACACGTATAAACATTAAAGTTTAAATTAATATATCGATATTACTTAAACATTAAATATTTATATTTGCTTTTTTAAAAATTTAAAAATTTAAAAATTTAAAAGATTATTGCTCAGCCGTGATGGAATTACTTCTTCCATCATTTTATGTTGCCCCTCTTTTCAATTAGTAGAGTCTTCTACTTCCTTCTTGTGTTCTAAAACTAGGGGGGCAAATCTTTTCAAAAACATATATAATTGCTTATTTTTTTCATCCATTCAAACTTAATTTTTATTTTCCATTTTTGGCTAAAAGTCTTTTTTATTGGGCCTATAATAACTAGGAAATAGAGTAGCATATTTTTTCGCTTTATCAAAGTTTAAATCTTAGCTCATTTGATTTTGTCATAGTGCTTTTATGTGCTATGGGTGTTGGAATGGCAAAAACTGGACTAGGTGGATTAGGAATGGTTGTGGTCCCGGTCCTAGCTAATATTTTTGGATCGAAATCCTCTACGGGGATTTTATTATTACTACTTATAATGGCCGATTTTTTTGGAGTTTATTATTACTATCGACATGCTGAATTAAAAAAAATCATACAATTATTGCCCAGCGCCTTAGTTGGAATCTTTACTGGCGTTTATATAGGAGATAAAATATCTGATGCTCAGTTTCAAGTTTTATTAGGATTAATAATTATTGCAGGGGCTTTGATGACGATGATTAAAATTGATGTAAAGCAAAATAAAGGTCTTTCTATTATAATAGGTTTTTTAGGCGGATTCATAACAATGGTTGGCAATGCTGCTGGTCCAATAATGTCAATATATTTTTTATCCATGGGATTTGAAAAAAATAAATTCATCGGTACTGCGGCTTGGTTTTTCCTTTTTGTCAATGTAGTTAAAGTTCCTTTTCATATTATTTTTTGGAAAACAATTAATTTTGATACGCTACTGTTTGATTTGGCACTTTTTCCCATGATTTTAATTGGTGCAATAATTGGTGTATGGATCGTTGAAAAAATTCCAGAAAAACCATATAAAATATTTGTGATTTCTTCGGTATTTCTATCTACAATCTTGCTATTTATTTAGCTAGTGATATTTTTTTTGATTTAATTAGGTTGTAATTTTTACAATAGGTTATGGATTTTGTATTTTATTTATGGCTACCATTAATTTTATTAGCATTAGCTAGTATTTATAAGCTATTGAATAAAAATAAAGATTCTAGTAAACCGTGGATTAGAATTGAAGAGGTAAAAGATAATGAGTAGACATCTATCAATGAGAACTGCAAACCCTGCATTACAATCGGATACATTCAGGAAATCAATGTCTGGATCTATAGCATCTGATGGTACAATGACAATTAATGGAGTGGTGAATAAGACCGGCCTCTCACTACTTTTACTTATAATTAGTGCATCAATTACCTGGTCAAATCCTGTCTTATCGTGGTTAGGCATGGTTGGAACATTTGCGGGGTTAATACTGGCAGTGGTTACAATATTTAAACCAACAATTTCTCATCTAACCGTACCTGCTTATGCTATTATGCAAGGGTTATTTTTAGGTCTTATTTCAAGGGTCTTTGAAAATCAATACCCTGGAATTGCTGTGCAGGCGATTTTTCTTACATTTGGTACTCTTGGTTCCCTTTTACTTGCCTACATGTCTGGTCTAATTAAGGCAACCGAAAATTTTAAACTGGGAATTTTTGCGGCTACTGGAGCAATTGGCGTTTTATATTTAATCAATTTTATTATGAGTTTTTTTGGTACTGGAATCGGTGTCATTCATAGTAATAGTACCATGGGGATTGTTTTCAGTATTGGAGTTGTTGTAATTGCTGCTTTGAACCTCGTTCTTGATTTTGATTTCATTGAAGAAGGTGCTGAAATAGGCGCACCAAAATATATGGAATGGTATGCTACTTTTGGCCTTCTCGTTACATTAATTTGGTTATATATTGAAATTCTTAGGCTCCTATCGAAACTAAATAGTCGCAGGTAAGGCTATAATTAGGCATTTTTTTTCATTTTTTATTATTGGATTTTCATTTGGCCAAATAGATTATCTTCAAGACATCCAACCAATATTTAATAATCATTGCATTAGTTGTCATTCTGGTACCTATGGTTCAGGTGCGCTTGAGCTAGATTCTTTTGAAAGATTAATCGAGGGTGATAGCAATAATGGTCCTGTAGTTTTGCCTTTTAATGCTGACAGCAGTTTGCTTTACAAGGTTTTATTAAGAGATTCGGTAATAGTACCAAATGAGCCAATATGTTGTAGAATGCCTAAAAATGCTGATCCTTTACCGATAGATCAAAGAACGGCAATATATGATTGGATAAATGATGGTGCTCTTGGATCAAGTTCTTTGGCGGTTAATCCTACTCCTTCGAACTATAAAATAAATTTAAAGACATATCCTAACCCATTTAATAATTCTGTTAGGATATCATTTTCATCAGATAATAATAGACAAAAAGAAATTCTTATTTATGATATGATGGGAGTGCTAGTCAAAAGTTTATATTTAAAAAATATTATTAAAGGTGAAAATTATATTTTTTGGGATGGGCAGAATAATTTAGGAAAAACTTCCTCTTCGGGAATTTATTTTATCAATCTTATTCAAGGCTTTGAATCTCTTGGAACAAAAAAGGTACTATTTCTCAATTAGTTTTTAATGGAATGCATCCAACAATTAAAATGATTTAAAAATTGTTTTTAATTATTTAGACTCATGGGTCTAATTTTAGAATCTTTAGTACACATATTTAATCAAATAAAGGAAATAAAATGAAAAACATAGTAACAATATGTCTCGCTGTCTTTACATTCATTGTAGCGCAAGATACTACTGCTAGTGTAAGTCAAGAGCCGCAACTTCCAGGTTGGGGAATTTATGTTGGTGGTGCGTTCGGTAGTGCAACTTCTGTAGATGACCTTCCTGATGGGCATAGTATAGAGTCACGCTTAATTGCGCCTAACATTGGTGTAAGTAAAGGCATGTTCCTAGGTGGTGTACCACTTATCGTAGGAGCAGGTTATCATCCCAGAGGCTACACATATGAATTTGATAATCCATTCACAGGTTCCAAAACTGAAGTTGAAACTCAAGTAAATATGTTAGATGTTTGGGCCTCAGTGCCTTACCCTATAGGTGATAGGGCAATTCTTCAAGCTGGATTTTTATTGGGAACATGCTTAGGCGGTACGCAAAAAACAGATGACGAGGAAGAAGATATAGATGATATTGAGGGTGAACTTGATTATGGAATTATGTTAGGCGGTGGCTTCGCGATTACAGAACAGATTGGAGTCAACGTTGGATATTACATTGGACTTGCAGAATTTGATGAAATGATGAAGTTTAATGGTTTGATTTTTAATTTAGGATATAATTTCTAGAAAATATCAACTTGAAAAAAGCCCCTTTTTGGGGCTTTTTTTTTACATAAATTTAAAATCTGCATGAAAGTATTTATGATAAAACCTTTTAGCCTGATTATAATGAGTTGGTTTTATATATCTGTTGGAATATCTCATTTTACAGATCCAAATTGGTTTTTGCAGATAGTCCCTCCATATTTGCCTTTTAAATTAGAGTTAGTTTATGTTAGTGGATTTTTTGAAATTATTTTTGGGTTAATGCTAATACTACCCTCGTGGAGGTATTATGCAGGTTGGGGTTTAGTACTATTACTAATTGCTGTTTATCCTGCAAATATTTATTTAGCCCAAACAAATGGTGCAGCTATGAATACCTCAGCTCTAGTTGCTTGGGGCAGGTTGCCATTTCAATTTTTATTTATTGGTATTGCCTACTGGCATACTAAATAGATTCATTTTTTTTTAATGGTACAGGATCATTTCCACTTGAGCCCCACCATGGATTGCACCGAATGATCCTTCTTAATGCCAACCAAGATCCTTTAATTATACCCCATTCATTAATTGCCTCTATGGCATAATTAGGGCAGGAAGGATGGTAAGCACAATTTTGGCCTAGTAAAGGGGATAAAGTAAGTTGATATAAACGTATTGGAATAATGAATAGTTTTGAAAATACTTTGCTGAGCATTAATTAAAATTCTTGTAATTTTATAATCAGAAACTTTTAAATTGTATTAAATATGTCAAAGCTAAGATTATACAACTCTCTTACAAATAGGAAAGAAGATTTTTCACCTATAGATGATTCTAATGTAAGAGTATATACGTGCGGTCCAACTGTATATAATTATGCCCATATTGGTAATGCTCGTCCTCCATTGGTTTCAGATATTTTAGTTAAGCTGCTTAAATATTTATATAGCAATGTTCTATATGTTTCAAATATCACAGACATAGATGACAAGATAATTGCCGCTTCTATTGATCAAAAAATTCCTATTAAGGAATTAACAAGTAAATATGAAAAAATTTATAATGAGAACTTAAAAGATCTTGGAATACATAAGCCTGATCTTCAGCCAAGAGCTACAGAGCACATTGAA
Organism: bacterium; assembly: GCA_038127595.1. GTDB lineage: Bacteria > Fidelibacterota > Marinisomatia > Marinisomatales > UBA1611 > TMED80. Next base: position 12,459 of record JAYPIC010000016.1, read on the forward strand.
GAAATGATAGACCAAATAAATGAATTAATCACTAACGGTCATGCATATGAGAAAGAAAGACATGTTTTATTTAATGTAAATACATTTCCAAAATATGGAACACTCTCGGGAAGAGATAAAGACCAGCAATTAGCAGGCAGTAGGGTAGAAGTGGCTAGTTATAAAAATGACCCATTGGATTTTATTTTGTGGAAACCCAGTGATGAAAATCAACCTGGTTGGGATTCTCCTTGGGGTTTTGGGCGTCCAGGATGGCATTTAGAATGTTCTGCAATGTCACAAAAAACTCTTGGCGTTCCTTTTGATATACATTCAGGAGGACAAGATCTTATTTTCCCTCATCATGAAAATGAATTAGCACAATCTTGTGGAGCAAATGGAGGAATTGATGACTCTTCAAGTTATGCTAGATATTGGGTCCATAATGGTATGATCAAATTTGATGGTGATAAAATGTCAAAATCATTAGGTAATATTTTATATATAAACGATCTACTTAAAGAGTATGACGGAGAGGTATTGCGATATGTATTATTATCAACTCATTACAGACAGCCACTTAATTGGTCTGAAAAATCACTCAAACAAGCAAAGACATCTTTAGATAGATTATATAGAATATTAAAAAACAATAAGAATGTTTTAACTAAAGATGTTGAGCCTGCAAAGGAAATTATTAGTGCACTATGCGATGATATAAATACACCTGAAGCATTTGGACAATTAAATATATTATTTAATCAGCTTCAAAACGCACAGGATGATATAAAAGGTGATTTAATATCTCAAATACATGGTAGTGCTAATTTATTGGGCATCTTAAAAAAAGATCCTGATGAATGGTTAGGGTATAAAAATCAAACAAAAGATTTTGATGTGGCTGCTATTGAAAAACTGATCAATGAAAGAAATGCTTTTCGCAATGAAAAAAATTATCAAAAGTCAGATCAAATTAGAGATGAATTAAAGTCTTTAGGTATAGAAATTGAAGATACACCCGATGGTACAATATGGCGCAAAAGTTAATTTAGCCTGGAGGCCATTCCATCTGCCTACCACCCATTACATGTAGATGTATGTGAAACACTGTTTGCCCACCATCTTCATTACAATTAAAAATCGTTCTATATCCTTTTTTTTCTAATCCTTCTTTTTTCGCAAGTTTTTTTGCAACGAGAAATAGTTCACCAATAATATCTTTATCATCCTCTTCAATGTCATTTAGTGTTGGAATTTCTTTTTTAGGTATGACAAGAAAATGAACAGGTGCTTGTGGATTAACGTCCCGAAATGCGATTACGCTATCATTTTCATAAAGAATATCAGCAGGTATTTCTTTATTTATTATTTTTGTAAAAATAGTACTCATGTTGGCAATACCTTAAGTACAATTTTCAAATAAATTAGAACGATCAGGAGTATTGTAAATTTTCGTTCTTTAATGAAGAATATTGAACTTGGATAAGATAATAGGAACCAAAAAGAACAGTGGTAAAGAGAACATTACTTACTATTGTATTTTGAAGAAAAGGTAGTCCTGCTACATAGCATGCAGTAAGACCACCCAAGTTTTTCATATACATACCACTACCAGCCCAAACTCCAAAATTGGACAGAATGAAGAAAGCCATGCTTGAGCCTAAAGACGCTCCTAATGTCTTTGATATTGAAATTTTATTTTTGAAAACTAGAATTGAAGACATTATAATTATGAGGTAAGAAGCGTACTGCCAGTAAAAACCAGAGTAAAACCAAATGAATCCAGTTCCTTGATTAGAATAAACAAAATTATTTATAAAAAGATCACTAAGCCACACAGCAAGCATTGGTATGAAGACAGCTTGCCATTTTTTCGAAAAATGCGCGGCCCCAAAAAGTGCAATAGCTAGAATTGGAGAAAAATTTGGCGGATGAGGAAATATTCTTGAAGCTCCAGCCAAGAAAACAATAACTGCCATGACGGCGATGTTTAAGTTTAGTTTTTTCATAAAAGCATAAGTTTGTTACGTTATAGTTTAGACCAGCATTAGTATATGAGTCTAGGTTAAAAATAGATTTTACAGCTCAAAATTTTTTTAATCTTTAATTAATGTAGTTAAGTATTTTTTTTCTAATTAATTTTTCAGCCTTTGATAAAATAATTTTCCCAATGATAGAACTTACAGACGTATCTAAAGTATTTACTCTCACAAAAGACCAGAGAAAGATTGTCGGCGAATCAAAGTTAAGGCCTAAATCTTTTACTGCTGTTGATTCTATTAATTTTAAATGTGAAAGCGGTAGTGTTTTTGCTTTAATTGGTCCTAATGGTTCCGGGAAAACGACTACTTTACGCATGATAGCAACTATGATTTCTCCTACTTCTGGTACAATAAAGATTAATGATAAGAATGTCTCAATTGACGGCCGTTTGGCTAGAAAATCTATTGGATTTATGACCAATCAAACTGCTTTGTATGATAGGTTAAGTCCATATGAGATGGTAAAGTATTTTGCAAATCTAAACAGTATGGATAAATCCATTTTCAACAAAAGGTGTAAAGATATTTTTGATAGGCTAAACATGAATACTTTCGCGAATAAACGAATTGGTACTTTAAGCTCGGGAATGAAGCAAAAAACTTCTATAGCCCGAACGATTATTCATGATCCTGATATCATAGTATTTGATGAGCCTACAACAGGTCTAGATGTAATGACCTCTAGATCGATCATTGAATTAATTAGAAATTCTAAGGATGAAAAAAAGACTATCATTTTTTCATCGCATAGAATGGAAGAAGTCCAATCACTAGCAGATGATATCGGTGTGATATATAATGGTAAACTTATTTTTTCTGGGTCAAAAGTAGAATTTGAGTCGTTATCTGACTCAAACAGTTATGATGACACTTTAATAAATCTGATTGATAATTCATGAGCATAATAGTATCTATATTTAAAAAAGAGCTCATAGATGTATTGAGAGATAGGCGCACATTAATGTTTATGGTAGTGATTCCTATTCTAATTACGCCTTTACTTATAATAGGTTCAATAAAGTTTCAGGAATATCAAAATAAAAAGTCAGAGGAAAAGATACTTAAAATAGCGTATATAAATGAATCTGAGGATAGCTTGACAAAGCAATTATTGTCGGATCAAAAAGGGGTTAAGATAATTGAGGGGGTTCCAATAGATAGCATTGAGTCATATATAAAATCTGATTCATTGCAAGGTGGTCTTTACCTTGGCAAAGGCTTTTTAAAAAAAATAAAAACCAATTCATCAGGTGATGTAAAAATTTATTATAAGTCTTCTGATTTAATGAGTAAATCTAAAAAGCGTATTCAAGCAGCATTAGATATTTATAAAGGAAAAATTATAGCTGAGCGATTAAAACAACTAAATGTAGACGGTCAGATTTTGGAGCCCATAAATATTACTAACATTGATATGGCTACTGCTAAAGAGACCATGGGAAAGGCAATTGGAGGTTTCATCCCCTATGTACTCGTTATGTTTATTTTTCTTGGAGCAATGTACCCCGCTATTGATCTTGGTGCAGGTGAAAAAGAAAGAGGGTCGCTAGAGACATTACTTTCTTCACCAGCAACAAAATTTGAAATCACCATGGGTAAACTGTTGGTAGTTTCACTAACCGGCATTGTATCTGGTCTCGTTTCTGTCTTAGGAATTTCTTCTTCATTATTTTTCATTGATAAAATACCTGTACAGATACAAGAGACTATTTTGGAGCTAATTAACCCTTTCATGATATTTTCAATAATAATATTGATGATCCCCATAGCTATATTCTTTGCATCAATGTTACTTTCTATATCTTTTTATGCTCGTTCCTTTAAAGAGGCTCAGAGCCTGATGGGGCCTTTAAATATGGTGATTATTGTACCGCTTTTTTTAAGTTTAGGTCCGGGGATGGAAATGGATCACGCAACAGCTTTGATGCCCCTAATTAATGTTGGTCTATTGACAAAAGAGATTCTAGCTGGTTCTGTTGAGCTTATATATTTTATTGAAACATTATTTTCTTTACTGTTTTGTGCTGCTATTGGGATTTGGTTTTCTGTTTTCTGGTTTAAAAAAGAGAATACCATTTTCAGAGTATAGTTTTTACTTCACACTAAATTTTTCCACATATCAATTTTTGGAGGTAATCAAAAATGATCAATAAGAACATATTTATTATTTTCATTCAATTATTAACATTTTGTTTTTCTCAATCAATCAATATCGGTAGTAAAACATTAGAAATAGGAATGGATAAAAAAGAAGCTTTAGAAATCTTAAAAAACCATATTGATTTATCAGATGAAAAAAAGGAAAGAGAAAATTTTTGGATAAGAAACAATAATCAGATCATTGGATCAATTGGTTTTACTGATCAAAAGTTAAGTTATGTTACCACTGACTGGGACAATGAACTAGAATACTTAGATTCCATCGAAATGTTCAATACCTTGTATAATGTTTTAAAAAATACATTTGGATCAAGATATGAAGGTGAAATTATCTTAAAACTTGAAGAAGTCAATGAGCCAAATCTTGATAAAATTGGGATTAGTATTCACTCTAATGACGGCAAAAGTGTAACGATTAATAGAAAAAATATAAGTTTAGATATTAAACAAATTGCTCAGAAGTTATGACTGGTGTTATTCAAAATTTTGACTAAAATTTACATTTTTCTGTGCTGATCTTTTTAGATGTTTTTTTAACCTGCCAACAAAGTCAGTATAATCTTTTTTATTTTTTGGAGTCCAAACCACCTCAGAAAGCGCATATAGTCTTGGAAATAGCATATACTCTGCTTGAGTAGTAGTTTGGATGTATTCAGTCCATAGGTTTGCCTGGCCTCCTAATATAAGGTGTCTTTTATTTGAGTCAATTTTATCGGGTATAGGCTCAAAATCATATACTTTTGACAAAGGCAAATACCCCCCTATGGCAAGTGGTTGTTTTTCATGATCTTCAAGTTGATAGTAATCAAAATAAACATTTGTCGTTGGGGACATAATAACCTCATGGCCAGCATTGGCAGCTTCTATTCCACCGTCCATACCTCTCCAGCTGTGCACAACTGCGTTAGGAGCGAGTCCTCCTTCAAGTATCTCATCCCATCCGATTAACCTTTTATTAAACTTCAAAAGAACTTTTTCTATTCGCTTTATAAAATAACTTTGAAGTTCATCTTCATTTTTTAAATCTTCATCTTTTATTCTTTTTTGACATTTTTCACACTCTGACCATCTTTTTTTAGGACATTCATCTCCACCTATGTGTATATATGGTCCAGGGAAAATTGTTGAAACCTCCTCAAGAATTTGTTCTAAAAAATGAAAGGTATCCTCATTTCCTGCGCAAAACACTTCTTTATGTATACCCCAAACTGTTTCTGTTTCATGAGGCCCACCAGAGCATGATAATTCTGGATATGCTGATAGAGCGGCAGTAGCATGTCCTGGCATTTCAATTTCCGGAATTACTGTTACGTACCTATCGCTAGCGTAACGTATTACATCTTCAATTTCATTAAGTTCATAATACCCACCATATTTAACTCCATCAAATTTGTGAGGTTTATCATTATAGTGTCCGATCAAAGTTTCTTTTCTGTAAGCCGAAACTGATGATAGTTTTGGAAACTTTTTAATAGGCATCCTCCAACCCTGATCTTCAGTAAGGTGCCAATGAAAAACATTTAGCTTATGTGCTGCAATTATATCGATACATTTTTTAATGAAATCTACAGGCATCATATGTCTAGCAACGTCAAGCATTAACCCACGCCATTTGAAGCGAGGACTATCTTTTATAACGATGCCATGTATAGTGGAATTATGATTTATTTTATGTATTTCTAATATTTGAATCAGAGTTTGTATTCCATAGAAAACTCCATTGTAACCAGAACCAATGATTTCTATTTTTTCACTATTTATCTTTAGAGTGTAACCTTCCTCTTTAATACCTGATGATTTATCTATTTTAAAACAAATCAAAGAAGAGGTGTCATTATTTCCATCTTTAATTTGAAAACCAAGTGCATTGGATTTTCTAGCAAAATATTTTACAATGTTTTTAAGTGATTGATCTTGCTTGTCAAAGTCAAGATATAAAACTTCATTTAATTGGAACTTTGACTCTATTGCTTCAATATTGGAAGGTAAGGGTATTAGTCCTAGATCGTTAAAATTGTTTGAGGTTACATCCATGCTGTGTTCTCACTATTTTTGATTTATTAATTTTTTGATACATTGGAAACATTTCAATTTAAGAGGCTTTTTTATTAATTGTGTTCAAAGAAATCTTTTAATGTAACTAATTTTTGTAATGCAGGTTTTCATAAAGTTACGCTGGTTGCCCAGATGAGTTTAAATGTTGGTGATATATATGCAATTTTAACGGCGCTGTGTTGGTCTTGCGGCGTAATATTTTTTGGAATAGCCGGTAGAGTTTTAAGCAGTTTACAAATTAGTTTATTAAAAAATATTGTTGGTGTAATAGGATTTCTATCATTCATTGTTTTAAAAGGTGATGCCTTCCCCGCATTTAATGACGAAGAATACATTGTTTTAATTATTAGTGGAATTATCGGAGTAGCAGTTGGTGATATTTTATTTCTAGCCTCTTTACGAAGAATTGGAGCTGGTTTGAGTGCTATAGTGAGCACTGGGTATACTATATTAATATTTATATTAGCTTATTTAATGTATGGAGAGGTTATATCTTTCATTTCTTATATTGGAGGAACTCTTGTTATCATTGGGGTAGTAATAGGAACTATTGATAAAAGCCTAGATGACTCTCCAAAGCAAATAATATTAGGCGTGTTATATGGCCTTATCGCTAATCTTTGTACTGCATATTCCGTACTTTTACTAAGGCCGATTATGGAAATACACCCAGTAGTTCCCATAGCGCTTATTAGATTTAGCACAGGCATAATTGTTAGCGCAGTGGGAATATTATTTTTGAAAGGGCAAATAGTTTTAAAAGATACAGTTTTAAAGGGTTTTACAAATTATAATCTTTTGGCTGGCGCATTTTTTGGTACATTTTTATCTGTGATATTTTGGCTAGCCGGCTTTAAATATACCTTAGCAGGAAGAGCTGCGATTTACAATCAGCTCTCTACAATTTTTATTATTCTTCTAGCTTCTATTTTCCTAAATGAAATAATGACAAAAAGAAAATGGATAGCTGTTACATTAGCATTAATAGGTTCATTTATTGTTAGTATTTATTAAAAATAACATCGAAAAAAGTCGGAATTTAATCTCATTGTTCTACGGGCCTAGATACAAGAGGAAAGATATTTTAAACAGATTTCACAACTGGAGGAAATCTGAAGTAAGGTCTGATTCAGAAAAAAATAGTATTATCATAGAGGGGACTAGATCGCAGTATACGGAACAATTTAAGAATTGGAAGTGGATTATAATTCAAACAGTTCTATGGCTTGCAATATCTATTAAATATGATTTTCATCATATAATAAATCTTATGGCATTTTTTACGATTTTAAATCAATTTATTCAAAATATTTTATCAATAGCTCAAGAAAAAAGACAAATATTTAATTCATTTATTACTCAAGAAATACTAGCTATGCATTCTTTTTCTAATTTGTTATGGGAAGAAATATCTTCTGTGAAAAATGATGATGATAATATTGTTACAGAAAAATTGGCAAAGAGTATTGAATTTGAGTGGACTGATATTACTATTGAGTTATTACCAAATGAATACAACAATCAATTACCTTTTCTCAGGGTGCATATTGGTAACGAAAAAAGTAATATTTTAAACCCCTCTAGCTTAGGATTAGTAAAAAGCTCGAACCATAATGAGCAGAATGAGCTATTCATTCTTTTAAAAACATTTGGGCAATATGGTCACTTTATTTTTGATGGACACAGTACACAAAAACGATCAATTGATGAATTGGTGAGGAAGTTATCTCAAAATTTAATTTTTTATTTTGGTGAAAAAGATCTTTATCCAATTCAGAAAGATAACCAGACTGGGCGATGGGAATGTTTTATAAATGTTGATGATAAAACTAATTGCTGGCATAAAATTGAACAAAGAAGAAACCAAGATATTGCCTTATTACTTGAAAGCTGGGTTCCTTTAAAAGAAGAAATTGAAAAGATTGATAAGCGAGAAGAATCTTACAGAATGAAGGGGTACGAGTGGTAAATGAAATGGATCTTTTTAATACTTTTCATTGTGCTGATAATTTTTAACATTAAGGATGAAATAGATAGAGATAACATTGAAAAAACACGTTAAACTTTCAAAAAATGAAATCAATGTATTACCACTAATACAATATGAGGGTGACATTGAAATATTAACCTCAAAAGATAATATTCAGGCAGCGATCAATGATTTGAAAAATTATGATCTAATTGGGTTTGACACTGAGACAAAGCCAACGTTTGTAAAAGGTCCCTTGAATCCTCCATCAATTATGCAACTTGCCTGTGATGATAAAGTTTATATTTTTCAATTTGACAATGATGAAATATTTAAACAACTATCTTTGATCCTTTCAAATAAAAACATCACAAAATGCGGTGTTTCAGTTGATAGAGATTTAATTGAATTAATGTATTTATCACCCTTTGATCCAATCTCTTTTGTCGATCTAGGAAATGTTGCAAGGGAGAATGAAATCCCTCATCATGGACTTAGAGGGTTAGTTGCTATGTTTTTAAAACATAGAATTTCGAAAGGCTCTCAAACTTCAGATTGGAGTAAAATTAGCTTATCGGATTCTCAAATATCTTATGCTGCAACTGATGCCTGGGTTAGCTTAGAACTGTTTAAAATATTTGATAAAAATGGTCTTTTATAAAGATTTATAAATTAAATATGAATGATAAAAAAAATAAATTTTTACTCTTCATCATTTTTTTAATGATATTAATATTTAATGCATGTGCAACAATCGTGTATAAAACCATTCCTTTAAGAAATATTGCTAAAGCTAAAGGGCCTTATTTTGTTGGTACTCAAAATTTTCAAATTGTAGATGCCTCAAGAAAAATGTGGTTTTCAGGCGATATTAAAGGATCCCGAAAATTAAGTGTTAAAATGTGGTACCCTACAGACAATATTACATCGCTAAAAAAAGCTCCATATTTAAACAAACATAAGCTGATTGGGAGCGCTATATCAAAATTGTTTGGCGTTCCTGAAGCGCTCATGGATAGGGCAGGTGGTGTAAAATGCAACTCCTGGTTAAATGCTGTTCCAGCTAACGGGAAGTTTCCTGTGATTATTTATTCTCATGGGCATCAAAGTATTAAGATAGCCAATACATCACAAGCTGAGGAGATGGCAAGTAATGGTTACATTGTGATTGCAATGGATCATAGTTATGATGCTGCTTTAACAATACTTGATGAAGATAAAATAATCTATTCAAGATCTAAATTACCAGCCAATGATGAAGAGGCTTTACAAGATAGTATGATTCTAAGGGTTAAGAACCAGCTAAAAATTAGAACAGAAGATGTAAGCTTTGTTATTGATGAGTTAAAGATTATGTTAGAAAAAGATAAACGTTTTTCACAAGTTGCTGACTTTGATAACATAGGAATTTTCGGACATAGTTTTGGTGGGTGTACTTCAATAATGAGCGCATATAATGATACTAGAATAGATGCAGTTATAGGTTTAGACGCATATTTTTTACCACTCCCAAAAGAAATAATTAAAAAAGACTTGAATACGCCATTTGTGCATTTAGGCCAAGTAAGTTGGGGCGACTCCGACAATTATGAAGTCATGAGAGAACTTGGGAAATCTAGTAACCAGGAGTTTTATCATTTTGCTATTGAGGGTTCTAAGCATAACGACTATACAGATTTTTCTCAATTCACCAAGTTAACAAGAAAGTTTGGTTCAGGAAAAATTTCTCCGAAAAGTATTCGGTATATAATGAATGATGTTATGCTTGGATTTTTTGATTATCATCTAAAAAATAGATCTATTTTTGATCATAATCAGTATCAAAAAAAATATGAAAGTGTTAAAACTTATCTTTATTAGATTTTTTGTATTTTGAAAATCAATTATTAACTTCAGATCGTGCTCAAATTAATTCCCATTCTAGTTCTTTTAATTCTAAATGCTTGTGGGCCCGATTATGATGCTGCATCAGATGTTACTGGCCTTCAATTTGATGGGATAGATGACTATATTTTAATTGAGGAAAATGTTCTTCCAGATTCAGGTGATTATACAATTTCCATTTGGGTCAAAGCAGATTCAAGTAATGTCGGAGCTAGAACTCTGATTTCTCAAAGTGATACATCTGGTAGTCCATTTTACTTTGGTTCTAATTCAGGTTCTGATTTATCAGGTAAAATAAAAATGAATCAAGATTGGAAGTCATTAGAATCATCACCATTTTATTTAGATAACAAGTGGCATTTATATACTATTGTTAATGATGGTACAATCGGGGATTCTTCTATCATTATTGACACCTCACTATTTTATGTTGATGGAGTAGAGATTTCTACCGTTATGGGAGATGGGAAAAGTTATCCCATTGATGAACGGTTTTTTATAGGAACAATGTGGGATAGCTCTGGAGAATTCTTCTCTGGTGCTATAGATGATATCTCTATTTGGGACAGGAAGTTGTCTTCAAAAGAAATAAGCTCAATTTATAATTCAGGTATTGGACTGGACCCAACTATAGATTCATTAGATTATAAAGGTTCAGAAAACCTGATAGCTTTTTGGCCTTTCAGCGAAGGTGCAGACAGCTCTGTTAGCGATTTTAGCGGTAATGGTTATGATGGTGAAATTTTTGGAGCTAGTTGGATAAATATTGATTCAAAATTAGAGCCAGTAATTGATTCAACACTGATCGCTGAATCTCAAAACCAAAATAATTCATATCAAAAAGAGATATGGGGTAGAGTATCTGACATTGATGGTAAATCTATTTATGGCGCTAGTGTGATTTTGAAAGGAACTCATAATGATGAGTTTAAATGGACTACAAATTTCCAAACAAACAGAAGAGGTGATTATGAAATTAATGATTGCCAACCCTGGGACGAGATGATAGTGTCGATGGAAGGATATCAAACTCAAAAATTCAATCCATTGGATTCAATATTTTTAGAAAGTCCAGTAGATATTACGTTATTAATGAAAACTGAAGATGATGAGTTAGTAATAGATAGTGCTATGCTTGCTGAAATATCTAAGCAAGCAGAAGAAAACTATGAAATGATTCAGTATATGATTAATTCAGCCAGGCAAAATCAGGTTGTATCAATTCCTGAGGGAGTACATATTATATCAAAACCCATCACTGTAAATAAAAAAGTTAATATCACCATTCAGGGTACACTTTCTTCTAGTATAGTATTGAACGATATTCATCAACCGGTTTTCATAATTAATAATTCTTCAAACATAGTGATTCAAAGACTTAGTCTTGGTCACGAGCCTACTATTAAAGGCGATCATGATTCTGAGGTTGTTAGGATCAACAAAGGAAATAACATTTATGTAAATAGCTGTGAGATAAGCGGAGAAGCCGCAATTGGTTTGAAAGCAGTTGGCGTGAAAAGTTTAACAATTTCTAGTTGTTTCATTCACGATAATAGCTGGTTTGCATTTTCTTTTAAAGATTGTGATAATGTTACCATAGAAAATTCTCAGCTTATCGATAACCAAGAAGTTATGTACAAAAGATCCTCCACTGTTGCCCTTCATAGTAATGTTATCAAAGATTAATTTGATTTAATACTATATCATGAAAGAAAAAGGTAGACTATTATTTTTTATACTACCGTCCGTTGCTATCGCACTTTTCATTTTATTGGTCTTCATTGGCGCTTTGTCATATGAGGGGGGTAATAGATTGGATCATAGCTCGATTGGTTACTCTTTTTCAAATAATTATTTAAGCGATCTTGGCAGAATTAAAACTGTAGCTGGTCATAATAATTCTATTCCATTTTATTGTTTTAATAGTTCGTTAATTATTTTGAGCGTTGTGTTTAGTTTTTATTTTCTATTTTTACCTTCCATATATGATGAAAGTCTAAAAATTCAAAACATTGCTAGGATTGGTAGCATTTTTGGGTTTCTTGCTAGTATTTGTTTCGCTGGTGTTGGGTATACCCCCGCTGATCTATTTCTTGATGCCCATATATTTTTTGCAGATTGGTTATTTCGTCTAATGAATCTCACAATAATTTCCTACGCGTTAGCTTATGTAAGGATGAAACGTAGCTATTTTACTTTCTCATTTATATTTGCAATTGTAGCTGTGGTTGTAAGTAGTCATATCATTATATCTGACTTTGGATTAGCAAAATATTTTAGTGAACCTCATACAGTAAGAGTATTATCTCAAAAGGCTGCAACAATTGCTTTAATCATTAGTGTACCTTTAATGACAATATATAATCGTAAAAGATTAGCTTCGCATCCAATCACTTTAAAAATATTTACCTTTAAAAATATATCAATCTAAAACTAAGACATAAAAGGAGATTGCCATGAAACAGTATACCATTGGATTTTTTTCTGCGATGTTGTTACTTATATTTGGTGCCATAATCATGGGTTTTACACCTGCTCCAAATTTAAATAACAATGGGAAATATCAAATAGATACACTGCTAATAAAGCAAGAGGATTATTTGGGAAACAAAAGTTATGAGGTGCTCTACACTATTTTTGATACAACAACAGGCGATATAAAACAGACCAGAAGAGTCCCACATAGCAACTATATCGCAAAAAAAATACAAAGGCAAAAGTCAGCTTTTGATTATAAATGATAAAGGAGTTTTACATGAAAAAATACAGCATGGGAATTTTTACTGGTATTGCCATTGGAGTTAGTAGCATGATGTTCTTAGGCTCTTCATCAATGAATACTGGTATTGATCGTTATGAATACATAAGCGGATCAACTGTGGATCTTAAGATTTTTGATAAACGAACTGGGAAAATGTATGTCCGCGGACGCGATTTTGTTACGGAATATGATGTAATTAATGGTTATTATCGAGTACGCCCATATAGCTTATATGAGGAATAATTAGAACACATCTTATGATAAAAAATAATATAGATAATGCCATATCTAGAATAGGGAAGTACGTCCGGAAGACTCCTTTTGAGCATTCAAGTTTAATATCCAATTTAACGGGTGTAGAAACCTGGCTAAAGATGGAAAATCAACAGTACACGGGGTCATTTAAGTTTAGAGGAGCAATTAATAAAATGCTTACTTTGAATGAAAAACAAAGGGATTCTGGCATTTATGCTGCCTCAACTGGCAACCATGGAGCTGCTGTTGCCTTAGCTTCAAAAATACTTGGAGTTCCATGCATTGTATATGTCCCAGAGAATTCTTCAGAAGCAAAATTAGGTAATATGGAAAATTTTGGTGCTGAAATTAGAGTTTACGGAACAGACTGTATGGAAGGTGAAATTGAGGCTAGAAAAGTAGCAAAAGATACTGGAGGGGAATATATTTCGCCATACAATGATCCTGAAATTGTATTTGGGCAGGGTACAATTGGTGCTGAGATTATAACCCAATGTGATAACCTTGATGCGATAATAATATCAGTTGGTGGAGGTGGAATGATTAGCGGGGTAGCAGGATACCTAAAATCAGTATGGCCTAATATTGAGGTCATTGCTGCATCGCCAGAGAATCATGCCGTAATGATTAAATCATTAGAGGAAGGTAAAATTGTTAAAATAAATCCCGTACCCACAATTTCTGATGGCACTGCTGGTGGAGTAGAGGAGGGGTCAGTTACATTTGATTATTGTCAGAGGTATGTTGACCATTCAATTCTTATCTCTGAAAAAGAAATTGAAGAAGGTATCATTCACATGATCGAAAAAGAAAGAGTTCTTGTTGAAGGAGCCGCCGGAACCTCAGTAGCTGCTTTAATTAAAATGAGAGAGGAATTAAAAGGAAAACGTGTTGGAATTATTGTCTGCGGAAAAAATATAAGTTTGGATGTGCTAAAAAGAATTTTATGAAAGTTTATGCGCTTGCCGAAATTAAACGTGCGCTACAAAAAATTGACGTTTTACCATTAATTAAAGAAGGATTCATCGCATATTCATCTGGCCTAACAGTAGTGCCTCCGGTTGGTGAATTATTATTTGATGACCCACCTGGAGATGTGCACATAAAATATGGTTACATTAAAAATGATGATTATTATGTGGTCAAAATAGCCTCTGGGTTTTATGGAAATTCTCAAAATAATATTCCACCTTCTCAAGGCGGTGTTATGATTTTATTTGATCAAAAAACAGGTAAAGAGGTTGGGATACTTGTCGATGAATGTTATTTAACTAATGTACGAACTGCAGTGGCTGGAGCAATTTGTGCGGATTTTTTTTCTCCTCAAAAAGTTAACTGTATTGGAATTATTGGTTCTGGCATACAAGCAAGAATGCAATTAGAATATTTAACTGAAATCATAGACTGTAAAAAAGTTAAAGTTTGGAGCAGAAGTGAAAAGGGCATAGACAGTTATATAAATGATATGTCATCCTTTGGATGGAATTTAAAAAAAGCTAAATCGCCTGATGAAATTGCTGCAACTTGTGATTTAATTATAACAGCGACTCCCTCAAAAACGCCTTTATTAAAAAGTGAATATTTAAAAAAGGGCGCACATATAAATGCAATAGGCTCTGATTCACCTGAAAAAAATGAACTAGATAAGAATATTTTAAAAAATTCATCATTAATTGTAGCCGATAGTATTGAGCAATGCATTGAAAGAGGTGAAATATCTCATGCATTAAGTTCTGGTGCTATTAAAAAAAGTGACATTTATGAATTAGGTGAGATATTAAAAAAAAATATAAGGCTACATTGTGGCGAAAATGAAAACTCGGTCGCTGATTTGACTGGTGTAGCCGTTCAAGATATTCAAATTGCAAAGGCAGTTTTCAAGGAGTGTGGAAAATAAAATCATGAAAATTGAGGAATTTGCATTAGAAAGAAATCAGTCTCTATTTGAGCACAAAGTTGACTTTAATTTATCTGAAAGTGGTCTTCATCCCCTTCCATTAAAAGAAATTTTAACTATGGAAGAGCAAAGTACACTACTAGAAAAAGAATTAGTCTATGGACATACAAATGGTACGCCATACTTGAGAAATAACATATCAATGTTATATGATGGAGCTGAACGAGCGAACGTGCTAGCTACTTCAGGTTCAGCAGAAGCTAATTACATTGCGATAATGACAATTTTAGATCCAGGGGATGAGATTATATACATGACACCAAACTATTTACAAATAAGGGGTATTGCCAGGAATATAGGTGTTAATGTTAAAGAGCTACCATTAGAAGAAGATTTAGGTTGGCAGTGGGATATCAATAAACTTGAAAAGTTAGTATCAATTAAAACAAAAATGATAGTCATCTGTCATCCAAATAACCCTACTGGGTCAATAGTGTCCTTAAAAAACATGAAGAATATCTTAGATATAGCCAAGAAAAATGACTGTTGGATATTATCTGATGAGGTATATAGGGGGGCAGAATTAGATGGTGATGAATGCCCATCTTTCTTTGGTAGCTATGAAAAAACAATCGTAAATGCAGGTTTGTCCAAAGCATATAGATTACCTGGCTTGAGAATTGGGTGGACGGTTGGGCCTGTAGATTATATTAAAAAAGCTTGGGCTCTTCATGATTATACCTCAATAAGTATTGCTTATCACAGTGATTGGGTTGCCTCTAAGGTTCTAGAAACAAAAAGACGTAAAATGATTCTAAATGGGACTAAAGATCATTTAAATAAAAATTTAGAGACTTTAGTTAAATGGGTTGATACATTAAATGGGAAACTAAGTATAAATAAACCTCAAGCTGGTGCTATCGCTTTTACTAAACTAAACATTCAACAAAGTTGTGAAGAATTAACTTACTATTTAAGGGATAAATATAGTGTCCTTCTTACTGCCGGAAAGTGGTTTGGACTTGATGGATTTATTCGATTTGGATTTGGGCCTCCAAATGATTATTTGATTAATGCATTGAATAGAATCGAAAATGCTATAAAAAATTAAATCTATAAAATTTCAGGGACGTAGTTAAATCTTGACCTACTTGGTCTTTCGTAAGAATCTGCAGGAGTCCTTTCAGGAAGTTTAACAGTATCATGCTCAATGTCTTCGTAAGGTATTTTACTGAGAATATGAGATATGCAATTTATTCTCGATTTCTTTTTTACATCTGATTCAACAATATACCATGGAGAAAAGTCTGTATCAGTATGCTCCATCATATTGTCTTTTGCTTTTGAATAATCTTCCCATCTATTTATCGACTCTACATCCATAGGACTTAATTTCCATACTTTAGTGGGGTCATTGATTCTACCTTCAAAACGTTTAACTTGTTCATCAGCACTAACTGAGAACCAATATTTTAAAAGAATGATGCCTGATCCAATTAACATCCTCTCAAAATCAGGTGCTGTTTGTAAAAATTCTATATACTCTTTATCACTACAAAAACCCATGACTTTTTCAACCCCAGCACGGTTGTACCAACTTCGATCAAAAAGGACTATTTCTCCAGCTGCTGGCAAATTTGCGACATATCGTTGAAAATACCATTGCGTTCTTTCCCTATCAGATGGTTTTGCAAGTGCTGCAACCTTGCAACTTCTAGGGTTTAGATTTTCAGTTATTCTTTTAATCGTTCCGCCTTTTCCAGCTGCATCTCTACCTTCAAAAATGATAACAACTTTTTTATCATTCTCTATCACCCAGTCCTGCATGTGAACTAGTTTGACCTGGAGCTCTTTGATTAATTTATTATATTTTTTATTGAATTCTTTTTTTTCGCCCATGATGTTTCCTATATGCTTAAATAGCCACTAAAAATATAACAGAGCTTATTTAGTTGTTCAAATCCAATAATTATAAATAGATTGTATGTGCCCTTTGCGGATTTTTAGGGCTTCCACATATAAAAAAGTATTGCAATTAATTTCTTTAAGGAAGCCAAATGTTCAAAATTTGCTTAGTTACTTTAATTTATTTAAGTCTATTGCAAGGTCAATTTAACCCATGTTATGACGACCTCTACCTATCAATGAAAGCAAAAGGCCTAAATGCTTTGACATCTAGAGAATATCATTATTTCACTCGAAAAGATGAGGAATGTTCAGAGTATAATACTTTTGATAAAAAGTATCATGATCAGTTAAACGAGATGCAGGCTGAAATTTATAGTATTGCTGAAAAAATTGGTGAATTAGACGAAGATATTAATCTCGAAAATATATATGGTCTAGGGCGCTTGAAGGCAACCGATCCTGAGCTAAGAAGCTTGGCAATTATGCAATCAAAAGATGATGATATTCGTAATGAGTTTAATACATTGTTGGAAAAGTTAATCGTTTTGAAAAAAGAAATTCAGGATGAGATAAACAAGGACACAGGCCCAACTGATTTAGTTGTCAACTCATTAACAGTTATTGATAGTTCTAATGGTGGATTTATAAAGACGATTGGAAAAGATGGGAAAAATACTGTCATGATAGGCAATCATCCATCTGGCAGTGGTAGTGTGATAACATACAACCAAGATGGTACACCTTCTGTTCGACTTGGCTCTGATAAAAAATCTAATGGATACATGAATGTTAGAAGAAGATCTGGGAAAAATGCTCTTTACATTGGAGCAGATGAAGATGGAAATAATGTAATCGTAAACTCAAATTCTAATGGTGACCCATCTGTTATTGCAGGGACAAACAGTGATGATAATGGATATATAAAAACGATAAACAGCCAAAATAAAAATACTACAGTTACAGGATCAAAAAACGATGGGGCTGGGTATTTAACAACCTTTAGCAATTCTGGTAATAGAACATCATTTATTTCATCTGATAGAAATGGAAATGGAATGATTGGATTGTATGATAAAGATCAAAATCTACAATATACTCAAAAAGGAGAAAAAAAAATCATACAACAAATTTCAGTAGATGATAAGAAGAAGAAAAAATAAAGTTTAAACTTAAATCTTAAACGTAATTCTCCATAATGCATCCAATTGATCTTCGAAGCGATACTGTAACCCTACCTACAAATGAGATGCTAGAAGCTATCTCAAAAGCAGAACTAGGTGATGACGTTTTTCAGGAAGATCCAACGGTTAATAAACTCGAGTACTTAGCTGCAAAAACTTTTAATAAAGAATCAGCAATTTTTATGCCTAGTGGCACTATGGCTAACCTGGTTGCTATTTTGACTCATTGCCAGAGGGGAGACGAGGTAATACTTGGAGATCAATCTCATACTTTTTTATATGAAGCTGGAGGGATTTCATCATTTGGCGGAGTTCATTCAAGGCAAATAAAAAATTATGATGACGGAACAATGAGTTTAGAAGATATAAAAAATTCTATAAGAAAAAAAGATGTCCATTTCCCGCCATCTAGATTAGTATGTCTAGAGAATACTCATAATAGATGTTTCGGTATGCCTCTTGATATAAATTATATTAATAAAGTCTCAGAAATTGTAAAAAATAATTCAATGATGCTTCACGTTGATGGCGCTAGAATATTTAATGCTGCGGCTGCGTTAAATAAAAGTGTCGCGGAGCTAACTAGTGAGGTTGATTCAGTATCTTTTTGTCTTTCTAAGGGTTTATCTGCTCCGTCAGGATCATTACTTTGTGGTAAAAAAGAGTATATAGAAAAAGCTCGGTTTAATCGCAAGGCTTTAGGTGGGGGAATGAGACAATCTGGAATTTTAGCTGCTGCTGGAATTGTAGCTTTAAATAAAATGCCGAAAAAGATTATCAAGGATCATCAAAATGCCAGCAATCTTGCTAAAGGCTTAAATGCAATTAGTGGAATTTCAATTGACCTAGAAAAGGTTAAAACAAATATAATATATTTTAAATTAGATCACTCCAAAATAGATAGTGTTAAGCTTATTAATTCTATGTTAAAGAAAAATATTAAATTTTTCGAATTAGGTCCAAATTGGTTTACACTAGTAACCCACGCTGGAATAAATGAAGAAGATATAGAGCATGTGTTGATACAGTTTAAAGACCTTTTTTCCAAAATTTAATTAAGGAAATAACATTTGAGATTCCTTATTTCTATCTCATTATCGTTCATTATAAGTAATACTAATCTAGTAGCCTCTGAAAAACTATTTCCCAATTATATAAAGGACGTTCATGGCAATGAATTATCTTTTTCAAGTTTGGCAGAAAATAAAACTGTTTGTTTAATTACATTAAAATCGATCAATTGCCCTACCTGCTTAGAACAGTTAAAAAGATTTAAAGAAAAAATTACCCAATTTCAAAAGTGTAATTTGACATTTGTTGTACTGGCATATGCAGACAATAGAAGCATAAAAGCACTTATTGAAAAAGCGGACTTTCCATTTCCTTTTATTCAAGATGTTGATTTTATGATATCAAAAAAATTTAACTTAGATGATCAACCATTTGAGCTAAGACCGGCAATTATTTTATTTAATGGGGATAGAACTATAAAATGGAAAAAGATAGGAAGGAGTAATCAATACTTTAGTGATCAAGCTATTGAAGACTATCTTGATTGTGATAATTGGATATAAAAGAACATATATGCAAAATAATTTTATATAAGAGCATGAAGATAATTCTATTAAATTTTTAAAGCATAGAAAGTAAAATAATAACTAATAATGTTTGATAGCGATGTAATCAAAAAAGGAATTAATGACCAAGCTGTCTTGCAGGCGATGCGTGATGTGGACAGACGTAAATTTGTTTCTGATAAATTTTCTGATGTCGCATATGATGATCGTGCACTACCAATAGGGGAGGAGCAAACAATTAGCCAGCCTTTCATTGTAGCATTTATGACAGAAAGCTTGCAGATTGAAAAAGGGAATAAAGTACTTGAGGTGGGTACTGGTTCTGGTTTTCAGACTGCTGTTTTGAGCAAGCTAGGTGCAAAAGTTTCTACGATAGAGATAAATAAAAAATTATTCAAAGAATCTTCAAAAAGATTAATTGATCTGGGGTATGGTGATATTTCTTTCCACCATGGAGATGGAAATAAAGGTGTTTCAGAGCAGTCCCCTTATGATCGAATATTAGTAACAGCTGCACCTGCTGAAATCCCTAGAGATTTGATTGACCAGCTTGCTATAAATGGCATAATGGTCATTCCTGTTGGTAATCAGTCAGAAGTACAATATTTATATAGAATTAAAAAGTTAAATGATGATGAAATAACAAAGGATAAGATTCTTCCTGTATATTTTGTACCATTATTAAAATCATAACACTCTTTCTAGTTACCTAGGGCTTTTGATGGTTAAAAATATTTTATTAGTTTTACTTTTATTTTCACCTGTTTTTGGACAAGTGATTTGGTTTGAGGGCAACCTTAAAGGAATAGATGAGTTATCATTAGAGGTAGTTATTGAATATAATGATAATACAACGTTAAAGAATAAATTGAACCATAATGCTTTACTTCATTTGAAAAAGAACAATATAAATGTTAATAAAAAAATATTTTCACCAACATTATTAATACTTGTTGATCTAGTAAGCATTGATAAAAATAAAATACGTTCATATAACATAGATTTGAGATTAATTGACTTATTTGTCTCTAAAGAAAAATATTTAAAAAACAAATCTCAAAAAAATGTTATTTCAAAATTTAGTAAAGGCATTATCTATCAAGATAACGTTCTTGGCCAATCATCTAGTGAAGAATTAAGTATGAATATTGAAGAAACTTTAGATCAATTATTAAAATCATTTTCTAAATCGTGGTACAAGGATAATCCAACAAAACTTTTCTAGTATAATTGTACTTTTCAATATTTTGATCCTTTTTCATTGGCAAAACATGTGCCTGAGAAATATAGAGTGCATTAGTATAGTAAGTTATCTGTCAGTGCTGTGTAATTTTACTATCTATGAATAATGAAATTGATAAAAAATCCCGTCTTAAAGTTTTTTTAAATAATCCTTCTAAAGCTTTATGGTCTTTAGCAGTACCTATAATGTTTGGTATGGGCATTCAAACATGCTACAACCTTGTAGATATGATATTTATCGGAAAGCTTGGAGGAGATGCAATAACAGGCATTGCATTTAATATGCCTCTTTTTTTCTTAGTGCTTGGATTAACTATGGGGCTTGGCACTGGAGTTACTTCGGCTATTGCGCGATTCATTGGTGAGGAAAATAAAAAACAGGCTGATAATTGTGCAGAGCATGCTGTTTTTATGGCTGTTATAATCAGCATAATATTATCATCAATTGGATTATTATTTGGGAAGGAAATTCTATCTTTGTTTGGTGCAGAGGGTAATATTTTAAATTTAGGCTGGGAGTATCTACATGTAATGTGTGTAGGAATGCCTTTCATGATCTTCTCGGGATTTTTTAGATCAATCCTCTCAGGTGAGGGTGATATGAAGTTTCCAATGATGGTTGCAGGGTTAGGCACAATATTAAATATCATTCTTGATCCAATTTTCATATTTGATTTAGAAAGTTTTGGAGGGTTCGGTTTTGGGCTAGGAATTGCTGGTGCTGCTATTGCTACGGTTATTAGTCAAGTAGTGGTTTTCATTGTTTTTATTTTCATGTTATTTTTTAAAAACCATTCTTATATATCATTCAATCTAAGTGATTTCACCTTTTCGACTGATATCATATGGGATATTATTAAAGTAGGTCTACCTGCCTCATTATCTATGATCGTTATGGCAGTAGGGCAGGGAGTGTTTAATAAAATACTTGTTCATATTTCTGTTAATACAGTGGCTGCTTATCAAGTCGCGGGGAGGTTAGATATGCTTGTCTTTCTCCCGATCTTTTCAATTGCCGCATCTTTAACTACACTAGTTGGTATGTTTTACGGTGCTAAAGAGTACGGGGCATTGAGGTATATCATTAAATATGGTATCTTTTCTGCGCTACTGATAACAATAATATCATCTATTATTGTTTATACTTTTGCTGGACATGTTGTAAGATTTTTTACGGATGATGCAGCTATCGTCACCATTGCGATTAACTTTTTACAAATTTTTGCATTTGCATATCCTTTTATTGCGGTGGGTATAACTACTGGTAGAGTTTTACAAGGACTTGGGAAAGGCCTACCCGTATTGATAATAACTATTGTGAGGGTACTTGGCGTTTCTGCTCCTCTAGC
>JAYPIC010000017.1:0-29010 GCA_038127595.1 bacterium
TACTGCATTTGTATCAGGTTTCAGTGATCCAGACCCAGGCCCTCCATAGCCTAAATGATCAAAGTGAGCACCAATAATAACGAATTCGTCACGATATTTATGGTTTCTACTAATGATTTTTCCAATCACGTTTGCTGCTCTTGAATAGATATCTTTTAATTCTACATTTGCTGTGATTTTTACATCAGGTATAGTAAATGATTCTGATTTTAAGCTCCTATTCATCTTATTTTGAATTATTTCTCTTGAACTTCCAACTGATCTTAAAATATCATCAGCAACTTCATTAGCTAAGTGGATTGCAGGAATGCCTGACTTAGAATATCCCGGGATATATTTAAAGGGAATTAATGTTGAATCTTCTATTTGTGAAATAAAAATAATTCCTGCTGCACCTCTATCTCTTGCCTCGATCATTTTATTATGAAGGTCGGAGTGAGGTGCATATGCACTATGGGGATTTTCTCGTTCTGGACTATGCCTCATTACCATTACCCATTTACCATCAATATCAAGATCTTTATAATCATTCCAAATTAATGAGTCGGTTATCATATTAATCCCATAACCAGCAAAAACAATATCACCTGATAAACTAGCATTTCCAGAAAACCAGAGAGGTATGTAGTCTTTTTCTATACTTAATGGTCTGTCATTTATTTTAAGAGAGTTATTTTTTCCTATTTTAACGCTATCAAGGATGCTAAAAGTTTGTTTGAATGAACTTCCCTCTCCAGCTTGTTGAACTCCAAATGTTTTAAATTGATTAATAATGTACGCAATAACATCTTTAGATTCTCTAGTACCAGGGTATCTACCAGCTCTTTTGTCGTCAGATAAAAACTTTATATGTTCAATGATATCTTTATTTTCGATTTCAGGAGAACCTACATCCCCAGGTCCGATTTGGCGAAACCAGAAAAAACAAAGACCCACTATTATAATTACTAAAATAGTTGATAATAAGCTTTTGTTTTCAGTCATAATAAAGTTTTCTTGGCTTAATTTAACACTATTGAATTTATGTCTGTAAAAAACAATAATATTAGTATTAAAGTAATTCCACACTTTGTTAAAAGCAGGTCATCGCCAGAGAATTCTATTTTTTTATTTTCTTATGATGTTAAAATAAAAAACAATGGTGATTCAGAGGTCCAACTGTTATCTAGATATTGGCATATTCAAGATGGAGATGGGAATGTTGAAGAGGTTCGTGGTCCTGGAGTAATCGGTTTACAACCGTTAATAAAACCCGGTATGACGTTTGAGTACTCTAGTTTTTGTCCTTTGAAAACACCACTTGGGATAATGAGTGGGTCGTATCAAATGAAGCTTAAATCAGAAGAAACATTTGATGCGCCAATTCCAGCATTCTCTTTACATGCTACTGAACATATTGACTAGTAAGTCAATTAATTTATAGCCCAAGAATATCAACACTACCCATTTACCATACAAGCCCAGTAAATGAATGGGTTTTGTGATTTTTCTTATTTGCGTTTTACCATTTTTGAATTTAGTTGGTTCTTCATCTGTTGCTACTGAACTATATTGCCAAAGGTTATACCCAAAGGTTTTAACTACATTAATATGAGTGGTTGTAAAAGATTCGCTCTTATACATTTCTTTATACTTATTAATTGGGAGGATATAGTCTCCAGCATCTAAAATGTTCATAAGGACGTTGGAAAAATACTTTCCATCTATTAAGGCTGGCTCTATCCCTAATATTTTACCATTACTTTTCAATACTCTTCGAAATTCTTTGAATATGAGTTTGCAAGATTTTGCATTAATATGGTGAAGGCATAAAGAAACAAATATTATGTCAAAGGAATTATCTGCCCAGGGCAACTTATCTTCCGAAGAATTAATTATTGGAATCTTTTCAAATTTATATTTTGGATATTTTCCCCCAGAGCTTTCTACTCTACTAGAATCAACTTCAGAGCCAATATAGTCTTCTGGGTTAAACAATTTAGAATTCGAGCCCGTACCGCAGCCAAAGTCTAAAACTTTCATGCCCTTGTTATAATGTTCATTAACAAAATCAAATGTTGTTCTACCTTGTAAAGGGACCACAATATTTCTGTAGGCTAATGTTTCTAATTTTTCAAAAATCTTCATTTTTTAATTTCTGTAAAGTGATAATATCCATAAACAGTCTTCTTTTGTAATAGGCTTCCCAAGTCTTCCTGCTATCTCTGCTTGCATTTTGTTTCTTTGCCCTAATAAAACGCATGCTGTAGGGTTATCAAATAATACTGCTCCGAGTAGTGACTGCATTATTGCATCCTCGCCAAAACTTGAGAATTTTGATTCAATTTTTTTTCTGTTTTTTTTCATTTTTTTAATGAATTCCATATCTTTGAATTCTTTTACGGATCTTCTAAAGTCCCCTTTTGGAAAATCGGGTATAGAGTTGTACTTACCTGTGAGTATTCCATGTTTAATAGGTGAAAAAAAACACACTCCTAGATTATTTTTTGTAATGTGATCTTTCAACCCTGAGGTCTCATATTCAATATCATAAACATTATATAATGGTTGGACTACATCTGGGTCCACAATATCAATATATTTCATTATTCTACTGGCTGACCAGTCAGATAATCCAATGAATCGAGTTTTACCTTCTTCCTTAAAACGTATTAATTGCTCGATTGCTCCTTCTAGAAATTCATCTTTTTTACCAAAATTGCAGTGGTGTAAGTAAAACAAATCTACACAATCAGTTTTAAGGTTTATTAAAGATTGCTCCATTTTTGTTCTGATGTAATCCGAATTGTACCAGTATTTATTTGGGCCTTTATCCCATCCGACTTTTGTCGCAAGAAAAATATTGTTCCTTGAAATTT
Source organism: bacterium (assembly GCA_038127595.1). Classification (GTDB taxonomy): domain Bacteria; phylum Fidelibacterota; class Marinisomatia; order Marinisomatales; family UBA1611; genus TMED80. The sequence goes on from JAYPIC010000017.1 coordinate 2,859, forward strand.
CATTCCACATTGAGCCAATTATTTTCTCTGAATGTCCATCCCCGTACACATCTGCAGTGTCCCAATGATTTATACCTAATGAAAATGATTGTAATAATGCATCTTTTGAGTCTTGATCAGATTGATTAGACCAACCAACACTTGCACCATTGTCTGTGTTTTGTTTTCCGTGCGACCAAGCTCCAAGACTAATTACAGATATGGATTCTTCTGTTCTGCCTAATATAACTTTTTTCATTTATTTTTATGAAATAGGGTAGATAGTTTCATATAGGTTATTAAAATTTATGCATTATGAAGCGTGAATATTTAAAAATTTTGGATATTGGACATAGCGGGAATTCTCCAGACAGAGCAATGATAATATTGGAAACGGCAGTTAGTCAGTGCTCGTTCGAAAATAAAACCAAAGTAATTAAAGTTATTACAGGGCATGGTTCCGGGAAGCTGCGTAATGCTGTAAGAGACTGGTGTAAAGATCAAGATGGTAGATTTAAAGATGTGATCTATGGTGAGGATTATGATATGTTTAATAAAGCTGCGGTTGATATGAGAAGTGATTGTGACCAGCCATACGACATTGATTTTGGTAGAAAAAATGCAGCTGTAACCTATATATGGTTAAGATGATAGGAAGGTAAAAATGGCAATAAAAAACAGTTTATTCATAATAATAGTCATTCAATTTTTTAATTGTGCTGGAACAAACTATAAAAAACTCAGCATTGAAAACCCCGCCAAACTAGTAGCAGTTCAAGACTCTCTTCTTTTAGTTAGTGGCGACAATCAACGCATTAGAGATGCGTTGGTTACTGCAAATAATAGTGTTGCAAAAGGATATTTAAATGCCGGCGATTTAAAATCGGCTGCTCAATACTTTAATAAATCAACTTCTATAGATGGCGATAATAAGGACTCTAAATTCGGGCTTTTGATTGCCGAGGGGAGAATATTAATTAAAAAAGGCAATAAAAATGGAATATGGGATGCGATTGAAAAGTTTTCTAGAGCATCATCTCTATTCCCAAGAAATGGTGAGCCATTTTACTGGATGGCTAAATCTTATACAAAGTTAGGCGATACAGAATTTGATTTAATTCTTGAATCATATGAAAAATCTTTAGCGCTAGATTTAGATGAAGGTTTACGATTAGAAGTTGAAAAAAACTATAAAATAGCTAAAAATCGAAAAAGTAAATTAGATTCTTTTTGGAAATAAAATATCTTCACTCCTTAATTAATGTGAGTATTTGTTAATTATTTATATTTTCTTGACACGTGATTGATTATTAAGTAAAATTGCTCCCACTCTGCATTGAAAGATGCGAAGTGACTTAAAATATCCGAGGTAAGAAATGAGATCACAATTGAGCTTTATTAGGCGAGTTGTATGCTCGCTGTATGTTCTGTTGCTTTTTGGGCACTCAGTGTCATTTGCTGCAGAAAAATATGACTTAAAAGGTACTGTTAGAGGTATAGATGATAAGGTAACTGTTGAACTTGCTGGTACTAAAAAAGATGACAAAACCAATAGAGATGGTGAGTTTAAGTTAAACAATGTTTTGGAAGGCGAATATACTTTACAGGTCATTGCTGACAAAAAAGTAATTCATGAACAATCTATTAAAGTAGATAGTGACAATGATAATTTAGAAATTAACGTTGGCTCTTCATCTGCTATAGTTGATAAGACGATCATTTCTGCTGCAGCCACAAGTTCTGTTAGTCAAGAAGTTTCTTCAGTACCTGTTCCCCAAACAGCAGAAGCTAGCGGAGGAGCATCTAATGATTTTATTTTAAATGAACTTAATTTTGAAATAAAAAAACTAACAGCAGAGTTCAAGCATCTAAGTAGAGAAATGGATGATCTTAAAGCTTTAAGTAAAATGTGGATCAATCCATTAACTATTTATTCGAAAGAAATAATTTTAAAAAATGGTAGTACAGTTTTTGGGAAAATTGTATATCAAGATGATAAATCCCTAAAAGTTGAGACCTTGGTTGGTTATTTAATAATAAAGAGAGATGAGGTAGTTCGAATTGTTGATAATGTTATAACCGAAGATCAGCAAGAATATGTTCCAGAGCAAATTAGAGAAAGTTATGCTCCACCTCCTATGCCCAAATTGACTGTTCCTAAGTACACATCTTCAAGTGTCTCTAATAGAGATGCTGGTGAAAAGTTCTCAGCCAATTGCGTTTTAATGGGTAACATATCAGAAAAAAAGGATACACAAGGGAATGTTGTTTTTAATGGTGAAATTAAAAACATAGGTGGTAGAAGAGCAGATTTTGTAAAAATGGATTTTGTATTTAGAAAAAATTGGAGCGGAGAAACCCGCACATTGACAACATTCATACAAGGTTCTTACAATACTTTCGATAGTGGAATTGTTTCTGATGCTAGCCTGTTGCCAGGAGCTCTAGGGAAGTTCGAATTGTATGTTCCTCAAGACTTTGGGTCTTTCATTGGTTATTCCTATGTAATTGATTGGGAAGAGTATCAGTAGAAAATATTTTATGATAATAAAATTACTATATATCATTTCAGTATCTCTTGCTTCATATGTCTTCGGCCAAGATGTAGACGAGAATACTTTTCTACCTGATATGGGAGTAGTTATTCAGTCTGCGGATAAGTCTAGCAAACCAGAGCCTCCATTAGAAAAAAACCGTGTAGTAAAGTTGAACAATATGACTGATAAAAAAGAATCTAATTTTGTTTTTAAAGCTAAAGCATCTGATATGATTTCATCCATTGATAGAATTACTAGCCATGTTAGCAATCTAGAAAAAGATTATCAGTCCAAGATAGAACAGTTAGAAGCAGAAAATTCCAATTTAAGAAATCAAATTATCAGTTTAAACCATAGACTTAATTCAGAAATATTAAATGTTAGTTCAACCGAAGTTGAATCAGTCAAGCCAGAAATTGAAGTGTCTCTTCCACTAGAAATATCATCCGCTGACAACGGTATTGTTGAAGAAGTTGATCCTCAGACAGAAAATATTAGTCATAAAATAAAACTTAAAGATTTTGATGAAGATCTCTATATAGAAGGTGTTATACATTATAATAATGAAAAGTTTGATGAGTGTATTGAAAATTTAGGAGTACTTCCTTTTGAAAAAGGTGAGCCTAGAAATGCTACAAAAGGATTATTTCTGCTTGCTGATTCTTATGAAAAAATTGGAAGGTACAAGCAGGCTTTGCTTTGTTTAGAAAAATTAACATCGTTTAATGACCCTCTCTATTCTGAATTAGTTCTTTTTAAAAAAGGAATAATTTATAGAGATATTGGTATGAGGGATAAGGCTCAGAAAGTGTTTCAAACATTAGTTAACTTTTACCCTGATAGTGAGTATAAAGCATTTGCTGAACAGGAAATACAAAACATATAGCATTTAAATGAATAGCAAAAAAAATATATTATTTATACTTATATTTTTGTCAAGTATGATTTTTGCATCTGCTCGAGTTGCTTACACTCGCCCTGGTTTAATGATGAGAATTCCAACATCTAGCGTTGAAAAAGCTCCTTATATTTTTAGGACTGGCTTTGGGGTAGAGCTCCACAATTTTGACCCCATCAACACAGCTAAAGGTGTTTACTTTGATATGGAATTTGCAAAAGGATTTTCTGCAGGATTTTCTGCTGTACAAGGGGGAGATACGACAGCTTTAAATTTGATTTCTGAATCTCAATATTCTCCACAAGTAGAATTTGGGTTTCATTTTCAACAAAGAATTTTTGTTTATAATGATATTTCTCTTTCAGCAGGTTTGCAAGATATTGTCTTCCAAAACAACCAAGACGACGAACAAGTTTTAAGTTTAAATACTGACCTTTTATCTTTTTTTCTAGTGCTTGCTAGTGAGAAAGATTTAGGTGATTATAAGATGAGCACTTTCATGGGTTTCGGTACTGGAGGCCTAGGCCCGATGGATAGTGTCAAAGTAATAAGTGATTCAGCACAAACGGCAAATGCGGGTGTCTTTGTTGGATTCTTATTGAAAACGCCCTACTTCGGTAGAACTGGTGGAATGGATATTGTGGGTGAATTCGATGGAACAGGTGTCAATGTGGGACTCCGCATCCCCCTTACCTCGGATTACCGCCTGAACCTTGGGTTCGCCCACATAGAGCGTTTACCTAGCTGGAAGACTCGCTATTGGACTGGTCATCCAGCATTTACTGTGGGTTTTGATATGGCAGTACCAAGAGTAGGTGGCGCGTTGCGATCCACTTCTAGTGGTCCATCTAATCAGCCTTTGCCGTTAGGTAATGCGTTTCGTTCTGAAAGCGGCTCTATCCCTGCTTATATGGATTCTACGATTGCGATGGCTGATTTTACCGTATTGTCGCTAAGAGACTCTATGTCCATGATGAATAATGAAATGCGAAATTTGATGGTACAATTATCTGCTTTGGAGCAAGAATCACAATTTCTTGTGGATTCATTGAAACAGCTAAAACTCAGTAAAAATGTCCAAGAAAAAAATATGAATGAGGCTATGAGACACTTATCAAGAAGCCTTAGATATTTTTACGCAGGTGATTTTCGTGAGGCACTAAAGGAAGTTGATTTATCATTGGAACTGAAACCTGATTTAGCTTTAGCTTACGCAAGGCGTGGTTCTATATATTATAAGTTAGGTGATGTTCAAAGAGCCACGATAAATTGGAATCTCGCACTTAGGTTAGATCCTGAGTATGATGATGTCAGGAATATTTTAAAGGCGCTTCATGAGAATCGTCTTAAAGAAGCTAATTTGTTTGAGGAGTAAAACATGGATATTGCTTTAATTATAGGAGTTATATTTGGTTTTGTTTGTATGATAGGTAGTATTGCTTATGCTCTTTTTGTTGAGGGTTCAGCAGGGGGATTTGGTAACTTTCTATCTGCGCCAAGTTTTGGAATTGTATTTGGAGGTATGATTGCGTCTATATTTGTGGCATTCCCAATGCCTCATGTTGTCGCTCTAGGAAAAGCTATCGGTGCGGTGCTAAAGCCTGCAGATGATAAAATGGGGCCACTTGTAGATGAAGCTGTTGAAGTAGCTGAAGTTGGTAGAAAAGGTGCAGCTGACCTTGAAAAATCTGTTGATGGTATAAAAAATTACTTTTTTAAGGATGGTGTTCAGATGGTTGTAGATGGCTATTCTTTAGACGAAATAACTGAAATCATGGAAACTAGAATTGAATATAGAGAAAAAAGAGAAAACGTTCAGAAATCAATGTTAAAGTCAATGGGTGATTTAGCTCCAGCATGGGGTATGGTAGGTACTCTTATTGGTCTTGTACTTATGTTAGCTGGTTTTGGGGGTGAAGGAGGAGCAGACAACTTAGGTGGTGGTATGGCTGCAGCTCTAATTACCACTCTTTATGGTGCTGTTTTTGCAAATTTATTTTTTCTACCAATGGCAGATAAGATGGGCAATAAAACTACTCAAACATCGATGTCAGCAGCGTTATTAGTAGAAGCTGCTAGGTTAATCCATCAGAAAAAGCATCCTTTAATTGTTCGTGAAAAATTAAATTCATTCATACCTCCTGGAGAGTGGAAAACAGAGGGCTAAGGTTTTCTTATGGCTGGCGCAGAATTTAAAAACGGATACAAAAAAGGTTTTGAAGATGGGGCTAACTCTGTTGAAGAGGGGCTTCCTGGATGGTTCGGAACTTTTGCAGACATGATGACATTATTATTTGCATTTTTTGTATTACTTGCTGCTATATCCACTATGGATCCTGTAAAACTTCAAGAAATGGCAAATTCTGAGGGCAAGTCACTAGGGAGCAAAATCAAAGCCAGCGGAAAAGCTGAAGAAGAAGGTGAGTTTGAACCAATTAAAAATTTGGCTGAAATGAAAAAAGAGATGGAAGAAACTATCGAGGAGATGAAGAAAGAGAATCCAAAAGGTGACCCTCCAATCGATATTCAAACTAGCTCAAAAGGTCTAATAGTAAATATCAAAGGCGATTATGCTTTTCCTATTGGTAAAGCCTCTATGAAAGAAGAGTTAAAAGGACTTTTAGATGAAGAAATTATACCAAAAATTCAATTAAGCCCTTTTCAAGTAGAGGTAGCCGGTCATTCTGATTCAGATAAAATGCCAAAAAAATGGAGAAAGAACTTTGCTACTAACTGGGAACTTTCTGCTGCAAGAGGTGCTAGTGTGGTTCGTTATATGATTGACAAGGGAGTACCCGCACCACGATTATTGGCTGCAGGTTATGGTCCTTGGGCTCCTCATGGACTTGATAGTGTAAAAAAGCAAAACCCAATGTGGAATCCTTTAACATTAACTTGGAAAGACCCTGTTAAGACTGCAGACGGGAAAGAAATGCCAACTGTTTTAAGTCTAAATAAAAACGAAAAAATGAAATCTAAAAACAGAAGAATTCAAATTACTTTTTTAAATCCGCCACATCATGGTAAGGGGCGGTCAGCAACAAGCTATGAAGATTAAATACATACCGAGGAGTATTTCATGATAAAAATAGTTTCAAATATTAAAAAAAGATTAGCGGTTTTCTTACTGTCTGCTCTTTTAATAGGCCAAGGGTCTGGCTACCTAGCACAAAAGCTTATGGTAGAAAATAATATAAGAGAAAGAATTAAAGACGCTCTTTCTAAGATTATTGACAGTAATAAATATGTTATTAACGTTGATATTGATCTAGATATTAGTGATGAAGTGGAAGAGCAAATCACAGTTTTGTCAGAAAAAAATTCAAACCAGTCTGCTAATGATATGCCTGAAGAAAAGAACACTGTAGAAGAATCTTTATCAAGTATTCAGCAATCAATAGAATCAGAAGAAGAATCTAGCCAGTCTGGTTACTCTGTTGGGTTACCTATTCCTGGGTTTGAAATGGATTTTACGAATTCAAATAAAGCTTCAAAAAAAGCCGAAGAACCAAAGCCTCCAGTAATGTCAGTTGAAACAAAGAAACCAATTGAAGTTACTGATAAGAGTAGTAGTTCTAATGAACCTCGGGTTGACAAAATTTTGTCTAGGACAAGACCATCTAGAGCTGAAGTAAAAAAGATGTATATTAGTTTAATTTTACAAGAGGGAGCTGCTCCAGAGCTTATCGAAAATATCAGACAATTAACTATGGCCGCTGCAAAATTTGATAGAAACCGTGGTGATAAGCTAACTATCATGACTGCTAGTTTTAGAGAAAGAAGAGATCAGCGCTCAGCTGAACAGATCATGCTGAAAAACATAGCAGAAAAAATTGAACTTCTTGAGCAAAAAAGAGAAATTGAAGAAAATACCCAAGATGCTACCTGGAAAGATGAATTAACTAGATATAGAGAAGAAGAGGCGGCTAGAAGAGAGGATGATAGAAAGTTTTTTGAGGGACAAATTTCACAATTAGAACAGCAAGCCAAAGATCGCGCTTATGCTCAAGAGAAAAAGGACATGCTTTTAAGAGACTCTTTAAAGCTAAAAAAATTAAATGATGAAATTGTTGCTTTGAAATCAATGCTTAAGAGCGCCGAAAAACGTGATAGTTTAAAAACCGTTAGCAAGCAAGAACGTATAGATTCTTTAAGGTATGTTAGCCTTAGTACTGAGCTTGATGAGTTAGCAAAATCACTTCAAACTGCAGTTGTTTCAAAATCTAAAGATGAAGAAGTGAAGGCAAAGCGTAAAATTCAAGCTGAAATGGCTGAGAGAGAAAAACAGAAAGAAAAAAGAGAACAAGAAATTGCTGACAAGATTCGTGAACTTGATAGCGTTCAAGAAGAGCTAGATAAGTTGCATCAAGATATGGAAAAAGAAAGTGGAAATACTTTCATCATCTTAATTGTTCTTGGTGCTTTGGTATTTATTTTGATAGCAGCTTTAATATTTGTTTTGTTAAGAAATAATAGCAGGCAAGCACCTGTTCCTCCTTGGATGATGCCTCCACCACCGCGTAGACCAAGAAGGAAAAGAAGAGAGGCACCAAATAAAGAGAAAGAGTCTAAACAAAATTCAAAAACTGAAGAACCAGCATCAAAGTCTCAGTCTGAGGAGCCTGTAGTTACGCCACCTGCACCTCAGCCTGAGCAGTCCGCTGATCAAGAAGTAACAGGCGCTAATAAAGAAGAATCGCAGCCTGAAAGTTCCTTGCCACCATCGAGTGATAATGATCCAGATGTGGTCAGGAGTGAAATAAATGATATACGCAAATCCGTTGTCTCTATGAGTGTAGGTCAACCGGATAGGACTACCACAATAGTAAAAGAATGGTTAGAACAACCAGAACCTACACCGCCAGCTGAACCTGAGCAAGAGGCACCTGCTGCTGATGCAGATAGCGATGGTTCTGAAGAGAAAGAAAAGTAAGGGTAGGAGGTTTAGATATGATAACAGATTATAATCGCCTATCGGGGCTTCATAAAGTTGCAATTCTTTTTTCAGTGCTAGGTGAAAGCCTTGCTATGTCGCTTATTAAGGGTTTATCTCGTACTGAGGTAAGAAAAATAAGAGCTACTATTCGAGAAATGGATAGCGTTTCGTTTACGCTGAAAAGACGAATAATGGAAGAATTCTATTTTGGTTTTTTAAGTGAACAATTTTCTGAAGAAGGTGGAGATGATGAGGATGAAGGACCCATCAAGCCATTTGAGTTTTTAACTGAAATGACTGATGAGCAGCTCGTTGCACTTCTTGCAAATGAAGATGTCCCAGTAATTGCTATAGCATTAGCTCAGCTAGACTCATCCAAAAGAATGTCCATACTAGAACGTATGAAACCTGAAGAAAAAGGGAAAGTATTAATTGAACTTGGTAGTTTGCAGGATGTTCCTTTAGAAGCGATAGTAGAGGTTGCGGGTAAATTAAAAGAAAAAGCATCTTACTTACCCAAGCCAGTTGAGTTTTCTAGGGGCGGAGCCAAAGAGATAGCTGACTTAATTGGAGAGATGAGTGCAGATGAAGCTGAAAGATATATGCAAACTCTTCAAAATGAAAATCCTGAACTATATAAAGATGTTAAAATGTTAGTTCTAACTTTTGAGGATATTTTGGCTAATTTCCCAGATGGAATTCTAAGAGATCTTTGTAATAGTGTTGAGCTTGATGCATTAGCAATGGCCTTGAAGGGAATTGAACAAGAAACTGTCGACAGAGTTATTGGTAATTTACCTCAGAAAAAACAAGCTATGTTTGAGCCCGTTGAAGGTCCAAAACCCAAGAGGGAGGTTGATGATGCTAGAAAAATCATTGTCACTGCGGCTAAAGCAATGGAAAAAGAAGGTGCTTTTAATTTAGCAGATATGATGGGTGGTGGAGAAATGATTGAATAATCATCTATCTAATTTTCTTTAATTTTAAAAAAGCCCCAAATTTTTGGGGCTTTTTTGTTAACTATTTTAATAATCTTGGTTTTGATTGAATGTAGATCCAATATACCGTAATTATTGAAATGATAAGTGTTAATCCACTGATTATGTCAGAATCAATGCCCAAATCAAGATTTTTTATTCCAGCTCCAGCAATAAATGCTAGTAAGATTCCCATCAATGATTCTCCTGCGATTAAACCGGATGATAAAAGAATTCCTCTTTGAAGTATATTGTCTGGTTCTCCTTTTGTTTTATTCTCTGATAGAATGAAATGAGCCATCACTCCACCTATAAGAATTGGTGTAGAAAGACCAAAAGGCAGATAAATACCAACAGCAACAGGCATAAGGTGAAGTCTAAAATAGCTACCTTTTGATTCGAGAATAGAGTCAATTATAAGAATTATAATTCCGAGTGCACATCCAATTAAAACCATGTTCCAAGGAAGAATACCGTCTCCAAAAAAGCCTTTTGCAAGGCTTGCAAATAAGCCTGCTTGAGGTGCTGCAAGTTCTCTACCGCCAATCCCACCTGGAGTGTTTTCATGAAGCAATTGCATGATTGGAGCCATTACTAGAGAAGCAACTGCAACGCCAGCGATTTGCATTGTTTGTTGTCTATAAGGAGTTGCTCCTACAATTTGACCAGTTTTAAGGTCATTACAAACATCTCCTGAAGTACATGCAGCACAGCATACTATTGCAGCTACACCAAGCGTAGCTATCATTCCTTCTGTACCAGAAAACCCAAAGATATAGAGCATGCCACCAGTAAATAGCACAGCAGTAATTGTCATGCCCGAAACCGGAGAATTTGAGTTTCCAACTAGTCCTACAATATAGGATGCAACTGCAGTAAAAAAGAATGCCATTACAATCATGATTATCGTTGTTATTGCAGCAATTGCTGCATTATTTGTAATGTAAAAATAAACGCCACCAACCAAGACAATAGCAATTACTGAAAATATATTAATTGCCTTTGCTGATATATTTTGTTCATTTAAAGGAGTGTTACTTTGATCTGAATTTATTTGGCTTTTCCGCAATACTTTGATAGCATCAATCAATCCTTTTCTCACTTTAAAGATTGAGGCCATACCGCCAATTACCATGGCTCCAACGCCTATGTATCTTATTTTTGTAGACCATAGAGTCCATGCCCCATCGGCAGGGTGTGATATATAGTCTAATCCTCCACCTAACAAAGGTATGCCGATTAGCCACCCTATGGACCCACCAATAAAAATAAGCACAGCCACATTTAGTCGAACGATGAATCCCACAGCAAGTAAAGCAGGAGATATATCGCTACCAAAAAAGAATATTCTACTGCCACTTAGCATTGCTGTTTCGAGATTACCCTTAAGAATTCCGGCGAATGAAATCAACCCTTTAAATGCGCCGCCAACTAGGGCTCCTTTAATAATTGATGTTGCACTATCCGATTCAGCATCATCTTGTCCAGCTTCAAGTACAGATGCACATGCTAGCCCTTCTGGGTATTGCAGATTGTCTTCATTTTTTACAATGAAAACCTGTCTCATTGGGATCATAAACAATATACCAAGTAGTCCTCCTGTAAAAGCAATTACAGTTGTAAGGTACATATCAAATGACTGCCAGACGCCGATTAATATTAATGCTGGCATTGTGAAAATTATTCCTGCTGCTAGAGATTCACCTGCAGAAGCAGCTGTCTGAATTTGATTCGCTTCTAAAATTGAGTTCGAAGTTCCACTCATTCTGGAAAAATATTTTAAAGCTAACATACCAAGAACAGCTGCAGGTATAGAAGCTGAAACGGTCATTCCCGCTTTAAGTCCGAGGTAAACATTTGCTGACCCCATTATTACAGATAACAATAAACCTAAAACAATTACTCTTAAATTTAATTCTGGCAATAATTTTGAATCATTTTGCATAAAATCCTTTACATTATATTATTGAGCAACATTACGAAATTTGTTTAGTTATAATGAACTATATTTTCACCTTTAATTACCTCACCAATAGTATAGATATTTGTAATATTTTTTAAAGCCTTTTCTATAGAATCCACAGAATCATTATCTACAATAAAAACCATACCAATACCCATGTTGAACGCTTGGCACATTTCTTCTTCTTCAACGTTGCCAAGGTCTTTCAGAGTATCAAATATTGGTAGGGATGGCCAAGTCCCTTTTTGAATTTTTACTGAGCATCCATTAGGCAATATGCGAGGTATGTTTTCTGTTAAGCCTCCGCCGGTAATATGTGCAATTCCTTTTACATTGATCTTTTCATTTAACAATTTAAAAACATGGTTAGTATAGTTTATGTGCGGCTTTAGTAGTGCTGCTCCAACTGTATCATTAAGACTTTCAAGGTATGTATCAACATCATATCCCATATCTTTAAAGAAAATTTTTCTTGCCAGTGAATACCCGTTTGTATGCAAACCATTTGATGGCAATCCAACTAAAACATCACCTGGTGAAATGTTTTTACCAGTTATAATTTTATCTTTATCAACTATGCCTGTTATAACGCCAACAAGATCATGTTCGCCTGGTAAATATGTGTCTGGCATTTCAGCGGTTTCTCCACCAACAAGCGATACGCCAGTTTCTTTGCATGCTTTTGCCATGCCCTCGACAATTTTATCAACAATTATAGGGTTTAGTCTATCATTTGCAATGTAATCTAAAAATGTTAATGGTTTTGCGCCCATTACCAAAATATCGTTAGCACACGCACTCAAAAGATCTATGCCGATTGTATTAAATTTTTTCATTTTTCTGGCAATGATTGTTTTGGTCCCTACACCATCAATGCTTTGAACCAAAACGGGGTTTACGTAGTTTGATAATATTTCTTTGATACTATATAACGACCCGAAACTTCCAATGCCAGTGAGCACCTCTTTCGTGTGAGTACTTTTAACTTTTTTCTTAATTAAGTTTACAGCTTCATTGCCTGCTTTGATATCTACACCTGCAGATTTATAGTCTGTTTTTTTATCGTTCATTATTTTATTTTTTCTCTTAGTCCATTTGTCCAGAGACTTTTTATTTCCTCAACTTCCATATTGATTGCATCGTTGACTACTAATCTTTGATCTTTGCAGGTTTCTCCAATTAACTCCAAATTGATATTATGGTTATTAAAAATTTCATTGACATTTTCAGTCTTTGAATCTTCTACTTCAATGATGAAACCACCAGTTTCTGAAAAGAGTAACTTTTCAACTGATAATGTTCCTGGTATAGTTACAGAGCATCCAATATTATTTTCAAAAGTCATTTCAGATAATGCAACAGCAATTCCACCATCAGAAATATCATGACATGATTCAATTAGTTTATCATCAATACAATCTGTGATAGCATATATTTGATTTTTAACTTCATTCAAATCTGGGCTCGGTACATTAGCTCCTAACTCACCAAAAAGGCGATAATATAAGCTTCCCCCAAGTTCATCCTTTCTTTTTCCTATCATAAATATTTTTGAATTAATTTTTTTAAAGGACATAGTGATTGCCCTATCCACATTATCCATTTTCCCCAAACAACTAATAATTGGGCTTGGTGGTATTGATCCTGATTTTGATTCGTTATAGAAGCTGACATTACCTGCTATTATCGGGGTAGGAGAACCTGGGTGTTCTTTTAATTTTACTCCTTTACATGCATCAGAAACCCCTTTTACTGCTTCAACAAATTCCCACATTTGATGAGGTTTTTCTGGGTTACCAAAACAGAGACAATCTGATAAAGCATGTGGAGTAGCGCCTACAGCAGCGACATTCCTCATCGCTTCAACCGTAGCATTTATTCCACCTAGATATGGATTTATTTTGCTTTGGTTTGGATTATGATCTGTGGAAAGGGCAATTCCAACTTTTCTGATTTCTTCTGGGTATTCATCACTGTTAAATGGGGCCATAACACCAGCATCACTCATGCCTGATTCTATTATGGTTCTTCCTTGTACTTGCTTATCATAAGATTCAAAGACAACGGCTCTTGATGCAATATTTTCATGTGAGATCATTTTCTTAAGTATGATATTTAAATCATCAGGGGTAGAAATTTTAGGCTCTTTAAAAACATTATCTGGGTTTTTATATTCCCTGTCATATATAAATCCTTTTGTGACTTCCTCAGCGAGAGCGTCTACAATCTTTTCACCATTATTATACACTACATAATTTTTATCATCTTTAATCTTACCTATCACGGATGCTTTTGCTCCTGAAGATACATTAGGTAGATCAAAATCTTGGTTATAGTGTTTAACTATTTTTTCTGTTAACTCTGGTGGACTGACCCACATAAACCTCTCTTGTGTTTCTGAACACAAATACACACTTGGGTGTAAATCATTCATTCCAATATGAACTTTATCTAACCATACTTCAGATCCATATCCTGATGTTTCAGCCAGTTCAACGCTTGCACAAGCTACACCGCCAGCTCCTAAATCTTTAAAGCCTACTTTTTCACACAAGTTGTTCTTTTGTAAATATTTAAATAAAGAGTAGGTTGATTTAAGTAGGTGCCTTTCTAGAAATGCGTTTGGCTCTTGCACAGCTCCTTTGTTTTGCTCTTTTTTTTCTTCCTCTAGTTCTAACGAAGCAAAGCTTGCACCTCCAAAGCCGCTATTGTCTGTTGGCTTACCTAATAAAATCAAATCATACCCGTTTGATTTTTTAGGAGCATAGGAGTGAATGATGTGATCTTCTCTTACTATTCCAAGGGTTACTAACGTAACGAGACAGTTATCATTATATCCGCTGTCATAATATATATCTCCACCAATATTAGGAATTCCTAGAGGGTTTCCGTAGCCTGCAACTCCAGCAACAACCCCATCATGTATCCACTTTGTTTTATTACTATCTATTTCGCCAAATCGAAATGAATCTGAACAGGCAATTACTTCTGCGCCCATGCACATTACATCTCTAACATTTCCACCTACTCCTGTTGCAGCGCCTTCATACGGTACGATCTGAGAAGGGTGGTTATGAGATTCGTGACTCATTACAACGCACCATCGATGTCCTTTTTTGTCTGTTGTGATTGCAACTACCCCAGCATCCTCTTTTGCGCCCAGAACAACATCCGGGCCATCTGTAATGAATTGTTTTAAGTGATTTCGACTGCTTTTGTATGAGCAGTGTTCTGATCCTTGGATAGAAAATAACACTAACTCTGCAAGGGAAGGGGGCCTGCCAAGCATTTCATTTTGAATTTTTTTCCCTTCTTCAGGAGTAAGAGCTATATTTAATTCAGAAAGTTTACTTTTTATCTGATTATCGTCTAGCCCTGAAAGATCAATTATTTCTTTCGTAAAATCCATTTATCAGCGGATTATAGTTTCATGTCTTTGTGGACCAACAGATATTATAGTTATCTTGCAATCAATTTGGTCTTCAATATACTTTACATAATTACGAAGAGTTAACGGAAGCGCATCAAACCCTTCTTTGATCATGTCTGAAGTTATGTCTCCCCAACCTTCTAAGGTTTCATAGACAGGTTCTGATTTTCTAAAGTCTGATAATGACGCCGGCATTTCTTTTATTATTTTATCCCCGACTCTATAAGAATGGCATATAGGAAGTTTTTCAAACCCAGATAAAATATCAAGTTTTGTAAGAGCGATTTCTGATAGACCATTAGTCCTCACTGCCTGTCTTACTTGTACTAAATCTAGCCATCCAACTCTTCTTGGTCTTCCTGTTGTTGTCCCGTATTCACCGCCCTTGTCCCTTAGAGCTGTTGCTTCATTTCCTTCAAGTTCAGTAGGAAGAGGGGATTGACCTACTCTACTTAGGTATGCTTTTGTTACGCCAATTACTCGATCAATTTTTCTAAAAGTTATACCTGTACCAGATGAAATATGCCCAGCGAGAGTATTACTGCTAGTAGTGTGAGGGTAAATACCATGATCGACATCTAGACTTATGCCTTGTGCGCCTTCAAATAATATAGATGATCCATTTTTGTAAGAATTATAAAGGTCAACAGAAACATCTGAAATGTAAGGTTTCAAAAATTTCCCAAATTCAATATATTCATTAAAAATATCATTCTTGTCAAGATCTGAAGTGTGACCAAAAGCTTTAATTAATGTCATATTAAAACTAAAAGCTTTTTCTAATTTGTCTTTAAATACTTCTGGCTCTAAAAGATCTATCATCCTTATTCCATGTCTATACATCTTGTCACCATACACAGGTGCAATGCCTCTTTTAGTGCTTCCTGCCGCAAGCTCACCTTGATGTTTCGTTAGAGCAATGTCCATTTCAATATGGTATGGTAAAATAACATGGGCGCGATCACTAATTTTTAAATTCGGATCAACCCCTTTCTCTTGTAGGTATTTAATTTCTTTGATTAGTGCCGAAGGGTCAATGACAACTCCATTGCCAATTGCACTTATAGGGTGACTGTATAAAACTCCAGATGGGATCAGGTGTAGTTTATACGTTTCACCATCTACGATAACGGTGTGTCCTGCATTATTCCCGCCATGAAATCGGACTACATAATCAGCTTCACCTGCAAAAAAATCGGTGATTTTCCCTTTACCCTCATCGCCCCATTGAGCGCCTATTATTGTGGTAATTTTTGAAAAGTTTTTTGACATACTTTAAAGTTTATTTTATAAAAACATTGAATCTTTTGATTAAATAGCACTGAAGATTAATCAAACTAGTCTTTCAATTAAAGGTCTATTGTTATTGGCTCTTAGATTTTTCTTTATATCCAGCTTTTTTTTTCGCCCAGACAAGTAATCGTTTTATTGGGGGAAAATAATCAGCCAAAATAATTAGGCCTGGGATGCCAAATAACCATCCTTGAAAAATGGGGATTAAACCGCCTATCAGACCAATGATAACCAAAATGATTCCAAGAGCGATTCGAAGAGTATGTTTCATATAGTTTTAACGTATTATACTTGCTTGAAATTAATGAACATTCATTTGTAAAAATTCAATCTCTTGATTCTTATCAAACAATTCTTTTATGCTATTGTTATATTTATGCGGATGAAAATGAACATATATTTATGAAATTTAAACGATATAATTACAAGAAAAAAAATGACCAAGAAATACTTGAGCATTCTCACAATTTTATGCAGCTAATGTTAAACAGGAGGAGTATCAGAGATTTTTCATCTAAGAAAGTTTCAGATAAAGTAATCGAAAATATTTTAAAAACTGCAATAAGCTCCCCATCTGGAGCGAATAAACAGCCTTGGAGTTTTGTGGTTGTAAAAAGTAAAGTTTTAAAAAAGAAAATTAGAATTGCAGCAGAGCAAGAAGAAAAAAAATTCTATGAGCAAAGAGCAACTGACGAATGGCTAGATGATTTAAATAAATTCGGAACATGTTGGGAAAAGCCGTTTCTTGAAGAGGCACCTGCATTGATCATCATCTTCAGACAATCTTATGACAATAGTGGGAGCAAGAAAAGAAAAAACTATTATGTTAATGAGTCTGTTGGTATTGCATCTGGTTTTCTACTTACCGCGATTCAAAATGCTGGATTGGTTTGTTTAACCCATACCCCTAGTCCTATGGGGTTTCTCGAGCAGATATTAGAAAGGCCTAAAAATGAAAAAGCATATTTACTTATACCTATAGGTTTTCCTAAAAAAGATGCTCAGGTCCCGGTTTTAGATAAAAAACCATATAATGAATCCGTGGAAGTGTTTTGAGATGATAAAAATATTTGTAACTGGAGGGACTTTTGACAAAGACTATGATGAAAAAAATGGAAGGCTTTACTTCAAAAAAACTCATATGAATGAGATTTTAGCATTAGGTAGATCTAAGGTCGAGGTAAATATTGAGACGCTTATGATGCTTGATAGCTTAGATATAAAAAAAAAAGATAGAGAACTAATCGTCAAAAAATGTACTGCCGCTATTGAGCATCATATTGTAATTACTCATGGCACAGATACAATGGTCGACACAGCAAGAGCTATTGGTGACAAACACCTTGAAAAAACAATTGTATTAACAGGTGCAATGATACCATATAAGTTTGGCACCTCAGATGGTCTATTTAACATTGCTAGCGCTCTAGCTTATGTTCAGACACTGCCGCATGGTGTGTACATTGCGATGAATGGTAGGGTGTTTTTACATAACAAAGTAATAAAAAATAGAGCAACAGGAATTTTTGAGGAAATAAAATGAATGATGTAACAATTTATCACAATCCAAGATGTAGTAAGAGTAGGCAAACTCTACAAATAATTAAAGATCACGGAATACAGCCTGTGGTGGTGGAGTATTTAAAAGTACCTTTAAAGAAATCTGAACTAGATAATATTTCAAGACTGCTAAATAAAAGACCTAAAGATTTTGTAAGAAAAAATGAGGCTGATTTCAAAGAAAATAATATCAAAAATATTATTGAAAACGATGCTGGGCTAATTAATGAAATGGTCAAATACCCTAAAATTATAGAAAGGCCGATTGTGCTTTACAAGGATAAAGCTGTAATAGGTAGGCCACCAGAGAATGTATTAGAACTGTTAAATCCTTAAATTTTTTATGCATATATATATAATGTGTAAAATGAGTCAAAAAAAATATAAAATTAAACTTGACACACATCGTTTCCAGCGGTTAGGTTTATTATACACGTTCTTGGGGTGATGCGGGTAGGACTTTGCTATCTATCCGTCCAAAGGAGGAAAAAATAAACTATTTTGTTGTTTTTTCACTCGGCACACAAGAATTATGAAAAAATTTGATTAATGTAAACTGGAGGCAGAAAAATGGGAAAAATCTCAAAATTAGTCGCTCTCACTTTGTTAATGTCATTTGCGTTATCGCAAACGACAGGTAAAATAAGGGGAACAGTAACCTCAGCAGATGGGCAACCACTTGCTGGTGCTAACGTCATTGTTGATGGTACAACAAAAGGTGCCGCTACTGACGGTGAAGGTAATTATACAATATTAAATGTTGAAGCTGGTTCGTATAGCGTTACTGCATCATACATTGGATATCAAAGCAGTACAGAATCTAATGTATCAGTTAAGGTTGACCTTACTACTCCGCTGAGTTTTGCAATGCAGACATCAGCTGTTGAAGGTGAAGCTGTTACAATTGTTGGTGAGAAAAGACTCATTGAGAAAAGTGCTACAAACTCTGTTAGATCTGTAAGTTCTGAAGAAATTCAAAACTCTGCTTCAAGAAGTGTTTCTGGCATGCTTGATATGCAGGCTGGTGTTAATATTACAAACGGTAGACTCTCTATTCGTGGTAGTAGAGCAGAAGAGGTTGCTTACACTCTTGATGGAGCATCAATTACTGACGTGGTAAATACTGGTAGAGATGTATCTGCTATTCCTGAAGCTCTTGCAGAGATTTCTGTTGAGTCTGGAGGATTCGGTGCTCATATTGGTGGTGCTAACTCAGGTGTTGTTAGACAGACATTAAGAACTGGTGGTAACGAAGTGGCGGGGACTGTTCGTTTTGAAACTGGTGATTATGGCCATACTGATCTAACTGCAACAGTAGGAGTTCCTATTGGAGATAAGGTTAAAACTTTTATTGCGCTTCGCAGTAATCATGTTGATGATTGGAATCCAACATACTACACAGATTTTAAAATTAATGATGGTCAGCCTCTAGAAAGTACAGTCTCTGGTAGCACTCCTGATGGTGAAACAGTAGTGGTTGATTTTAAATCAGGCGGTAAAGATGGCGTTGCTCATAGAGCTCAAGATATTTTACAAATCAATGCTACTGGAACAGTCGATCTAGGGCCATTAAACTTGCGTCTATCCGCAGTAGTTGATAACAATACTTATGAAAGTAATAGTCTACCAATATACTATATGCACAATACAGAGAGGCTACCTAAGACAGAAAGAAAACTTTCTATGTATAACGCTAGGGCAAACTACTTTTTAAATCCAAATATGCTTTTATCCGCAGGGTTAAGCACATTTAAGCGCACATATGAAAAATATGATGATGCTATGGGTAAGCCAGATGGATTTGGAGATCTACTTGGTTGGTATGATTCAACTTCAGTTGCTGCAGCTGGTGTAGATGCTTCTTGGTGGGCAGGTGGAAACACTAATTTTTCTGTACCAGGAGCTACATACATTTCCCCAGCACCTTATTACGTAGCTAACACATTTGCTTTTTCCAGACCAGGTGATATTGCTACTGACTATGATAAGAATGAGCGTTCTTCTTTCGGTTTTGATGCTGGGTTAACCTGGCAAAGAGGTGATCATGAAATCCGCGCAGGGTTTGATTATAAGAAATATACTTACCGTGTTTATGAATTAAGTACAACTGCAATGTACAATATCAATAAAGCGATTGCTGATGGTGATTACACGAGAGAAGAGGCTGTTAGCGGTGATAATGCTCAAGTAACATCTGATCTATCACTATATAATAGAGATGGTCAGATAGGCTATGATGATTATGGTAATGAGATTAATGATGGTTTTGATGGTCCTCGTGAGCCAACAGTAACATCTTTCTATGTTAATGACAAATACGAAGCTGGAGATTTAGTATTAAGTGCAGGTGTTCGTATTGATAATTTTATGATGGACGATTTTAAAATGAAAGATCCTGCTAATCCAGGTTGGGATCAATCAAATCAAGGTATAATAGCAGATGAGTTCGAAGAGTCTGAAACAAAAAGTGTGCTTCAACCACGTCTTGGTCTTGCTTTCCCTGTTTCTGATCAAATGGTCTTTCATTTACAGTATGGTAAATTCGCTCAAATGCCAGAACTTGATCTGCCATATGCATCTACTCGCTATATGCATTTAGTTTGGGGTGGTCAGAACTATACTCCTGATCCAATGGGTTTTGACCTTGATCCAATTGAGACTACTCAATATGAAGTAGGTATGAGTTATCAGTTCTTGCCTTCTGCTGCGATTGACGTAACAGCCTTTGCTAAAAATACTACTGGTCAGGTGGTTGTTGGTAAAAATGAGGCAGTTGACATTTCAAACACATATGGTGTAGCTCAAGATGCTTTCTATTACAAGAATGGTGATTTTACTACGGTGAATGGTTTTGAGTTCACTCTTAGAACTCGTAGAGTTAGCAGATTACAAACATTTGCTTCTTACACATGGTCAGATGCGAGAGGAATTAATTCAGATCCTAACACAGGAGCTGGTAATATTGCTCAGGATCTGTTGAGCCCACCGCCATTAATGATTTCACCACTTTATTATCATAATAAGCATCGTGGCGCGATAGCATTAGATTATCGTTATGGTTCGGATGATGGCCTACTAAGTGGTCTTGGTTTTAATTTTGAATATAAATTCAACAGTGGTCATCCGTATACATTGAGCGATGGTGGCATGGGTCAGCGTGCAGCTGATGAAGGAGCAATTCTTGCAGATGCTCGTTCTCGTGAACCACAAGAGTCAATTGGCGGATCTACTACTCCATGGCAGTACTACGCTAATTTGAAAGTTGATTACAAGTTATCACTAGGTGGAGTCGGCGTTACTCTTTTCGCCTATATAGATAATCTGTTTGATACAAAAAATGTTATCAATGTTTACTCAAGATCAGGTAATGCTTATGATGATGGATTTTTAACAGATCCAGCATTAAGCTCTGAGATAGTAGCAGCGAATGGTCAGACTTATGTTGATCTTTATCGCAACGTTAATCTAGAAAATAGGCAGCATTATATGAACGATTTTGGATTAGATGTTTTTGCTACTCCACAAATTGTGAAAATGGGTGTTTCCGTTAATTTCTAATTCTGATCATTTAATAGAATGATAACAAAAAATAAAAAAGAGGGTATAAAAACCATGAAAATAAAGAATATTAAATTAATAGCAGCTGCGAGTATCATTCTTGTTTCTAGCTTGTTCTCAAAGGAACTAGCATCAACAAGTGTAAGCTCAAAAGCTACGCAAAGAGTGCTCAATGGTGAAAATCAATCACCTGGCATATCTGTACTTAACATTAACAATATAGCATACTGGATTGGAAAAGATGGTGCATATACAACTGCGGGTAGTCCTAATGGTACTATGGCAGATTATCCTATCTTCACAGGAGGATTCATTTATTCTGATGGTATGTTATGGGGTGCTAAAGTTAAAGGAGATGGGCAAGGTGATGAAGTAAGAGTAGGTGGATCAACATATTATCATGGTTTAAAGGCAGGTAGAATAATAACAGATGCTGAAGGTAATGTGCTTGGTTCAGATGACCCAGTTAATAACCACGTATGGAGAGTTAGAAAAGACTGGGCAACTGCAGACTTAACAGTTGATGCAGCAAATTATTATGCAGTTGGAACTGGTGATGTTTCAGCGGCTCAAATCTCAGTTGTTAAAAACCAATATGAATATGATTGGTATAACTGGCCTGCAGCATGGGGTGCTCCTTACCATGATGTAAATGGTGATGGTAGTTATGATCCTGCTGTTGATGTCCCTGGATATCCTGGTGCTGATCAAACAATGTGGACTATTGCTAATGATGTTCCACTTATTGTAGATGCTGCGGGAGATAGTATTGGTTATAGTAACACTGCTCCAAGTTTATATGGTGCAGATCCAATTGGTATTGAACTTCAAATTACTTTGTGGGGTTATGCTTTTGGTGCTAGTGACCCATTAGGTAATAATATTTTCAAGCAGGCAAAAATGAAGTATATGGGTCTTCCAGGTACTCCTGATGGAGCGATGCTTGACTCCCTTTATTTTACGCAGTGGTCAGATCCTGACTTGGGTACATATACGGATGATTATGTAGGTTGCGATATCGATCTCTCTTTTGGATATGTATATAATGGTAATAGGTTAGATGGTGTTTTTAATGGAATTTTTAATTTACCTGTTCCAGCTGGTGGTTATGATTTCTTGCAAGGTCCTCCAGATAACATGGATATAGATGGTGATGGTGATACAGAAGAATACCTAGGTATGACCTCATTTACATACTTCGGAGCTGGTTCTGCTATCTCTGATCCGGATCTATCATCTTACTCTGGTTCATTGCAGTTTTTTAATTTAATGGAAGGGTTTTTACCAAGACCCGAATATCCACAACAAATTCCTTTTACAGATCCTTCAACAGGTCTAGAAACAAAGTATGCTCTATCTGGTGATCCAACAAGTGGTTCAGGATGGATTGATGGTGTTCAGCTTCCACCTGGTGATAGAAGAATGGTTATGGCAAGTGGTCCATTTAGATTGAACTTAGGCGAGGAAGCAGATGTTGTATTTGGAATTGCTGGAGGAATGGGATTAGATAATGTCTCTTCTGTTTCTGTAGCAAAATTCCATGATCTTTATGGTCAATATGCTTATGATCAAGAGTTTAATCTACCAAGTGCTCCATCTTCTCCAACAGTTCATGGAATTGAAATGGATGGATCAATTGGTCTTGATTGGGGCTCTGATGAGAACTCGGTTTCGGCAACAGAAGAAACTGTTAGCGCTGGGTTTGAATTTGAAGGTTATGTTGTTTATCAGCTACCATCTGCAAGCTCGCCATTGAGTGAGGCAGTTAAGGTTGCTACTTATGATAAAGTGAACTTAATCCAAAATATATTAGACCCATCTATTGATCCAATAACTGGTTTAGTTGTAGATGCAGCTAAGCAAACGGGTACAGATGCTGGCGTACAACGTTATTTTTCAACTGATTATGATGAAGTAAGAGGGCGTCCAATGTCGAATGGTATTACTTACCATTTTGCTGTAACTGCTTACAGTTATTTAGCAGATAATGAAGGCAGTCCTTTTAAAACATTAGAATCTGGAGAAACAAGAATTGCTGTTACTCCTAGATCTTTAAATCCTGGAGAAACAGTTCATAGTGAAATGAGCTCAGCAATCGACATTACTCATAATGGAACTGCTAATGCCACAATCAATGTTAGTGTTATTAATCCTTATGAGTTAAAAGATGAGAGCTATAAAGTTACTTTTGATACTCAAGAGTATTATAGAGATCTTGATGGTACATGGAAAAAAGTTGTAGCTGGAAGAGCTGCTGGTAAAGCCTCAGATTGTACTGGTTCAACAGTAGCAGCTGCAGCAGTTGCTAGTGCTACCGTTGGAACTATTGATCTTGTATTAACTTTTACTATGAATTGTGGTAGTAACTGGGTTGATGGAATTGATTTTACATTCCCTGCAGATATGGGAACAATAAATAGCTGGGAGGTAATTGGCCCAGGGAATTTATGTTCATATGGAACTGGTTCTGGTCAAAATTGTAATAATCTAGATGGTACTTTAGATGGTAATACTTTGCTGTTCGGTACTGTTAATACAGGTGGAGGTTTTGGTGCTTTTGAAAGTAGTAACACTTTTAAAATTAATTACACACCAGGTTCTGGCGGATACCCATATGATGTTGGCTTTACTGTTTATGATGATGCTTATGATGGCACGGAGGTAAATGCTGTAGGTACCGCAACAGTTGCAGAGCTGGGTTATGAAACAAAAACAGAGTATCATTGGAACCTTTCTACCGCAGGTGGTACAGTTCTGCTAGAAGACCAAACTTTCATTGGTGGAGCAGATTTATATGGAGGAGCTAGTGTTGATAATAATTCTAGCCTACACTATAATTCTGCAGCTGCAGTTACTGTTGATGGATTTCACTTAAATGTAGATGGTGGATATGATTCTCCTGTTGATTATTTTGAATCTGTTATAACTCCTGACGCTGCTAATGCAGCACTTTACGGAGAGTCTAGCTATGATTTAGGTTCCTATATCAGATATGGTTGGGCGTTAACATCAAAAGCTACTGATACATATGGTAACGGTTTAACTTCTGTAGATTTTCTACAAAGAGACATAGAAGTTAGATGGGTTGGTGAATTTGTTGATGAACCAATTACAACAGACGCAGGTGTAGTTTATTATACAGCTGATACCAACCTCCCTCATTCATATGCATGGATCAGTGGTTCTAGATTAAGCCCATTAGCTGATCATCCAGATCCTGCTAACCCTGGTGACGGTTCTTCTTTCAGGGTAGCAGTTCCGTTTGAAGTTTGGGACATGGAAGATCCAAATGGTCCTAGACAAATTGATATTGATATTTATGATAGAATACAGTCATTTAACTCAGGAGATACAGTGTATGTGTTTAATCCGTTTGATCGTATGTATACACACTTTATGATGGCTGATTATCAAGAAGATGGTCTATATGAGGATGGACCAACTGGAACACCGACTGATTTCTTGACATGGAATATCGTATGGTGGGAAGCACAGTTTAACCAAGGTGATGTAGTTCGTTTTAATTACGCGAACCCAATTCAGCCTGGCGTAGATGAATTTGTCTTCAGCACAATGGCTAGTGAAACAGTCGCATCAAATGATGTATCCGAAGTTAGTGTTTATCCAAACCCATACTATGGAACTCATGAGCTAGAAAGTAGTCGTGCAGAAAAATATGTTTCTTTTAACCATTTACCGGTTGAGGCAAAGATAGACATTTACTCTTTAGGTGGTGTTTTTGTTAGAAGTATAGACAAAAATGATGCATCACAATTTGCTCAGTGGGATCTTAAGAACCAGTATGGTTATCCAGTTGCAAGTGGTATGTATGTAGCACGGATCAAATCTGGTGGTGAAGAGAAAATCTTAAAAATTGCACTTGTTCAAGAAACACAAGTGTTGAAATACTATTAATCACCATATAAACGGAGATAAAAATGAAAAAACATATTATTACAAGTTTAGTAATTATAGCAATTAGCTCTCTAGTTGTTGCTCAGAGTTCTAGAATGGGTTCTGCATCATCAACACAGCTGCTCGTAGTTCCTAGTGCTAAGCACCTTTCAGGTGGTGGTGCTGCTGCTACAGCAACAGGGATGGATGCTACATTTTGGAATCCTGCTGGATTGGCAATGAGTGAAAATAGTATTGATGCAATTTTCTCAAATCGTCAGTATTTCGCAGATATTGATAACAGCTTCTTTGGGGTTGCAACAGATATTGGTGAATATAAAATGGGTGTTACTGTAAGGACATTTAACATCGGTGATATAAATGAAACCACTGTTTATTTTCCGGATGGAACTGGTCAGGTATTTACGCCTAACTTTTCTATCCTAGGTGGAAGTATTGCTAAAAAGCTATCTGACAATACTAGCGTTGGCATGAACGTAAACTACGTTAGAGAAGGATTTGGTAGAGTTTCTGCTTCTGGCGTTGCTTACGACTTAGGCGTTCAATACAAAGGACTACTTGGTAGAGAAAATTTAGATGTTGGATTTGCTCTTAAAAACTTTGGTAGCCCAGTCAAGTATGATGGTCCAGGCTTAGGTGTGTTTGCTGAACCTTCAGATGCTGATAGACCTTCAGAGTATTATAAAATTGATGCTGCTGCTTTTGATTTGCCTTTTACATTTGATATGGCTATTTCATATAATATTGCAGGAGCTGATCTAGGTGCGACTTACACTAGTAATTATTATTCTACAGATGAGTTAAAGCTTAGTGTCGGATACAAAATTGAAGGGCTTGGCTCTGTAGGTGTTGGAATTCAAACCTCTGGAGCTGCTCAAGAGATTGAAGATGCTGATGGTGATTGGTATACAAATCCATCAGATGGTGTATCTTTTGGCGCTTCCGTTGACCTATCTAGATATGTTGGAACTAATCTTAGTGTAGATTATTCTATGCTTCCAATGGGTGACTTTGGAACGAATTCTGTAGTTGCTTTGAGATTAGCATTTTAATTAAATAATTTAATTTAATTATTTAAAAGGGCAGATTTTATCTGCCCTTTTTTT
>JAYPIC010000017.1:29110-34520 GCA_038127595.1 bacterium
AATAGTCATGGACCTATAGGTGGTATATTTAAAAAGTTAGATTGGCATGGGAATGAGGTATGGAGTAATGAATTTTTTAGTAATTCATTTCATCCTCATCATGATTTTGAAATAATGCCAAATGGTAACATTTTAGTCTTAGGCTGGGAAAAAAAGACATATAGCGAGGCGATAAATGTTGGCAGAATTAACGTTGAGAATGAAATTTGGCCTCTAGCTATTTATGAAGTTTCTTTAAATCAAGACACTGAATTTGAAATAATTTGGGAGTGGCATATATGGGATCATCTAGTTCAAGATGTAGATTCTTCCTTACCTAATTTTGGCATTATAAAAAATCATCCCGAATTAATTGATATTAATATAGGTCAATTTACTAACCCTAATGAAGGCGATTGGCTGCATACTAATGCGATTGCTTATAACTCTGATCTAGATCAAATTGTTTTTTCGTCTAAACATTTTAATGAGATTTTCATAATTGACCACAGTACAACTATTTTGGAAGCAAGTGGCCATGATGGTGGTAATAGTAATAAAGGCGGTGACATATTGTATAGATGGGGGAACCCAGCTAATTACGGGATGAGTGATTATTCTGGTCAAAAATTAAATGCCCAACATGGAGTTCATTGGATTCCGTTAGCCTATCCTGGTGCAGGTAAACTTTTAATCTTTAACAATAACCCTAGTGATACTCTATCAAATAGTAATCAATTTGGTAATTCATCAGTTGTTGAACTATTACCACCAGTAAATGTAGATGGTAATTATTATTTAACTGCAGATAGTATATACGGTCCTGAAGAGTATGATTTAATCTATGGGGACGATGATTCGTTTTTTTCGAGTTTTCAATCCGGTGCATATAGGTTGAAAAATGGGAATACTATTATAACAGTGACTCAGGAGCAGTCTTTATTTGAGATAAGTCAAGATGGTCAAATTATATGGGATTGCAAGATAGACAGCTTAATAAATGAAAATGGCTTTACAGCGAGAGCTAAAAAATATAATATTAATTATCTTGATTCAATAATTGGCGATGTATATACTGATACTAAATTAAACGTATATGATGTGATTCGAACTTCTGATTTAATATATGAAAATCAATTTTTAGAAAAATGTGATTTAAATGATGACGGGTCAGTAACGGAAGAAGATATAAATGTATTATTAAATTTAATTTTTAATTGATCAGCTGTGATTCATCATTTACGAAAATATTAGATAACATGTTATAAAGCTCATTGTATGGTATATCTTTGCCAAGATATATTTCTTCGTTGTCTTTTTGAAGTATCAATTCCCAGTGCAAATGAGCTTCTTTTTTGGTTCCAAGCGTACTCGGTCTAGTTCCAGAATTTCCTGTTTTTCCAATCATTTGACCTGCCTCTACTTTTGCGCCGCCTATAATTTTTTTGTCTATATCTGAAAGATGTGCATAAATAGAAATTGTTCTAAAGCCAGGAACGAGATTAAATCCATGGTCAAGAAAAACAGCTTTACCAAGAAGAACATTATTAAAAATATCTGAGGGGGTATGCCCTACAATTCCGCATGCTTGTAGTAACCGTTCTCTGAATTTAGCTGGATATTCTTTATAATGGTGATCTGCCCTTATTACCACACCTGGTGCTACTGCTCTAATATTTGTCCCCCAATTTGCAAAAAAGTCAATTCCTCTATGAGTACCATTTCTATACTTGCGAGGAGCATTTGGTAATCTACTAGATCTTTTTGAAAGATTAATATTTTCGCAAGGGAGTAATAGTTTTAAATCTTTGACCCATTCTGGGTTAAATGAAGAAAAGCGTATTGTTTTTAATGTATCTTTTTCAATTGTTCCTAAGGTATGGACCGGAGATGTATTTGGGTCCTCAAGTGATTGAGACTTTAACTCTATTGAAAAGAGAACAAACCCCACAAATAATAAATTTATCATTTTCTTTTTGCTATATGATCTATCGCAGATATTATTGTTTCTATTGGCTTTCCGGTAAATGATTTAATATTATCTCCAGATATAATAGTATCCTCTTCACTTGTTCCGAAATTGTATTTACCATCGAAATACACAGCAGCAGTAGGAAGACTACAAATTTTAATGGTCTCTAGTAAAGTTTGGTTATATTTTGCCCATGAAGTTGGTATAACTACCAACCCTGTTGCTGAATTTCTATTTCGCTGTATAAAATTAATTGCAATGTATTCTTTATGAGTTTGTATTATTTTCAAGTCTATATCTTTATTTCTTACGTGGAGACGAATAGCGCGATTTACTTTATCGAGAGTTAGTTTTTCGCCTGCCTTAGAAGATTTTAAACCTAGCAGGTTTAAGTTTGGTCCATGTAAAATTAAAATTGTCATTTATCTAGTGGGATTATATTACCTAATATATATCCTATAATGATACCAACCAATAAAGCGAACGTAACGGTTCTACTTTTTGAGAGTTCACTTACATAACCTTTTTTTATTGCAATAGCTGATACAACCCACCCAAGGGCATTTAAAAAATAAAAAATAGGTATTGAAACGACTTTTAGTATGAACGGGCCAAAAAATGGAATTATAGCAATTAATGAAGTAATTCCTGTAAATATTTGAGTAAATACTCCTAGTACTAGTGTTGCAAGAATTATAATTCTCTCATTTATACCATATTGTTTCCCATATGAAAAAGCTAGACAGATCATAGTAAATAAAAGTATCCAAAGAACAATTTTCCATTTGAGTTTTGATATTATTTTAAGATTGTTCATCTAAAAAGCTAAATTATTTTTTCCATGTAAATCTATCCGCTAGTCCTCCGACACCGACTATTAGAATATATACAGGTTGAGTCAAATTCCATATAATGTATGAAAAGAATGATAGCTTTGTTAAAAATAGCTTAGATCCTATGTTTAGCACTAATAATTCAAGTAGAAATTTTACAACCGTAAGAATTATAAATGTGTTTAATGAAAATAATAGTGATACAAGAATATTTATATTTGCTAAAAATGCAGATGTTAAAAACAGAAAAAATAAAGGGCTTGTAAATAAAGTCAACTTTGAATTAGATGACCATCTTATTCTTTGATTTATATAAGATGGCAATGAGTTTTTTGGCAGTGTTGTAACGAAGCTATCTTTGTCATAATTAAATATTGCCCCTTTTATTTTTGAAATCTTTTGTACAATGTACATATCATCGCCAGACTCTCTGTGTTTCACCTCCTCAAATCCACCTATATCAATGAAGTCTTTCTTTTTGTAGCCAAGATTTTGGCCAGATCCAGAGCAAACTATCCCATTCGTTAGAAGACCGCCATTTGCTGCCATAATTCCTAAAAAATCTATTTTCTGTATTTCATGAATTAAACTATTTTGCCCTGATATTTTAGAATACCCTATTACTACTTTATTTGTTTGGTTAACTAAAGATGCCATTGATGTCGCCCAATCATTAGAGACTCTGCAGTCGGCATCAGTAGAAAGAATTATTTCGCCTTTAGATTTTTTTATAGCATTTTCCAGGGCATATTTTTTAGGGGCCATCTCAGCTTTTTTTATGATATGGATTGCTTTAATAAATTTGTATTTATTAGAATACTCATTAATTATTTCTTCTGTATTATCTACAGATCTATCATTTGCGACAATCACTTCAAATTTATTTTTATCTATTTTTTGATTTACTAGATCATCTAACAAACTAGGAAGGTTATTTTGCTCATTTCTCGCTGCAATGACTACGGTTGTAAAAGGTATAGATTGTTCATATTTAGCTGATGTTCTATCCCTAAATAGTAAACCGGAAACAATCATAACAATGAAGCAGTAATATATACTTGCTCCAAACAATAAAAAAAATTCCATTCTATATTTTTAAGAAAATACCAGCTATGAGAAAATAAAATAATACGCCTAAGATATCGATACTTGTTGTTACAAATGGTCCTGTAGCTATTGCAGGATCAATATCTAATTTTCTAAGTATTAATGGTATAATAGTACCTACTGTTGCAGCAACAACCATTGACGCGCAAATACTAAGCCCAACTACAAATCCTAAATTATCTGGTGCGCTAGTGAAAGTAAATTTTGCAAAGACTCCAAGTAGTATCCCATAGAGCGAGCCAAGTATCAACCCAACTTTAATTTCTTTAAAGATTAATTTAATTTCGCCGCCTATGTTCACTCTCCCAGTAGCCATCCCACGTACTATTATTGTTGATGACTGCGTTGCAATATTCCCACCCATCCCTAGAATTACAGGAATGAATGCAGCTAATGCTACAATATTTGCTAGCATATTTTCAAATGCTCCAATTATAGAAGCTGCTCCAATTCCGCCAATCCAGCTAGCAAAAAGCCATGGCAATCTAGCTTTTGCATTTTCCCAGCTGGATTTTAAGAGGATTTCCCTATCTTTACCGGCACCTGCCATACGTAAAAAATCTTCAGTTGCCTCTTCTCTTATAACATCTACAACATCATCTACCGTTACTATGCCTAATAATTTTGAATCTGAATCAAGAACTGGGACTGCTAAAAAATTATATTGCGCGACTATTCTTGCGACATCTTCTTGGTCCGTTTCTGGTCTAATTGAATGAATATTTTTTATCATGATGTCTTTTAATTTCGTGGATGAAGGAGTGGTCGTAAGTGCTCGAAGAGAGATTACTCCTACTAATCTATCATCGTCATCTGTAATGTATAGGTAGAACACCATTTCAGCACCTTCTTGATCTTGGAGAGTTTTTATCGCCTCACCCGCAGTTATGCTTTCATGTAAAGTAAATACTTCGGTGTTCATTAAAGTTCCTGCACTATCATCGGGATACCCCATGATTTCGGCAATTTCTTCTTGTTCTTCAGCATTTAATAATTCAATTATTGACTGAGCTTTTTCATCTTCTAAAATATTTAAAATCCCACTTTGATCATTAGTAGGTGCTTTTTCTATTATAGATGCTATTCTTTCATAGCTTTCGTTTTCTAATAATTCAATTACTAAAGCATCATCTAATTCTACAAGAAATTCTGCAGCATGTTCATTTTCCTTCATTAAAGAAAATATTTGGATTTGCTCTTCTGTTGAGAAATGTCTAAAAACTTCTGCAAGATCCGCCGGATGAGTTTTGCCAGTAAGTTTTATTAAGTTTATTTTTGCATTTCTTCTTAAGAGTCTTCTATAGGTATCTCTTAAAATAGTTATTTCGTGATTGAACATTTCTTTACGCATATTATGTATTTATATGATTGATTTTATTTATGCTATAGTATGATAGGTAAATAGCAATAATGATAAAAACTGGAGAGACATAATTGCCCCAAAGGTAAAAATCAACATTATATTCATCAGAGACAGTTAATATGAATGCCATTCCATTATTAATACTGTGTAAAATAA
>JAYPIC010000018.1:0-13642 GCA_038127595.1 bacterium
GCAATGAAGACCGATCTATCTGTTCCTCTACCATATGCATCATAATCACCAATAGTATAGTTACTATAATAGATTAGAGTATCTGTTTGAACCCCTTCCATTTCTGGCATCCAATAGACATCTATACTGTCAATACCACCTGGCGTAATTGTTATTGGGAATGTGCTGTTGTATTCAACATCAAAGTAATCACCAACTGCAAACGCCATATCATCAATTACAAGATCTTGGCTACCTGTGTTTCTTAAATAGTAACGCACAGAATCCCCTGTTGGTTGAGTGACACCAAAGTCATACTCGGTTCCTACATAAAGAACAGGGTTTGGGTTCATATACATACCAGGATAAGCAACATCATCTATTCTCAACATCCATCCAGCCTTAACAGATTGAATTAGAAGCCAAGAATTTTGACCAGCATATGATGAAAGATCATAACTAAAAGGTGCGTAACCATCAAATGGAGGTGTACCCTCTCCTAACATAGTAAATGCATCTGTATTTACAAACCCGGTATCAACACCTTCTGCGTTTGTTCCCATTATTGGCGCCTCTGAACTAACCCAGATGACCATGGAATCCATTGGAGTACTAACACCGTCAGAATATCCACCTTGAGCCCAAAATGAAAAGACATCTCCGGCCTCAACTTCTAATTTAGGCGAAACTAGAAAATCATTTACACCACCCCAATAACCTTCATAAGAATATACACCAGCAAAATTAGGACCTGAGTGGCCATCACCCCCAAACCACAACCATGTGTCTGGAGTACCATTATATTCTTCACCTACTAGACTATATTCATCCCAACCTATCCAGCTGCTTTCGAATGTTGCGACTTGAACACCAGCATTGCCTTCAGGACTAATTGTAACTGAAGCTGCACCTGAAGCTGATCCATCAAACACAATGTCTCCCACAAGAATTCCTTGAACATTTGGCGTATATGTAACCTCCATAGAATCCATAATTCCTGGCTCTAATCCAGAAATACTGGTAGACCCAGTTACACCTTCAGGATATGTAATAGAGCCCTCATAGTTTCCAGATCCTACATTCATATAATATAACCACTCTACACTTGATGTCCCCATTGCTGTTGGAGGAAAAACAAGACTAGATGTTGCCAGAATTGGAATAATTGGGTCTGGTTTGGATCTAATAACTATGTTGTCAATAGCCCAACGATTTCCATACACTCCAACATATACGAAAGCAAAGTGTGCCGTTCCACTGTAACCAGAAAGATCTATTGTTGCTTCAGTCCAACCAGAAGATCCATAATTAGCTTCATAAACCTCTGTCCAGGTCGATCCACCATCTGTTGAAATTGAAATCCCGCAGTAAGTAGCATCTCCACCATATTGCATATATTCATTAAAATCCATTTCATAATGATAATCAGCTACTAATGGCATTTCAATGGCTGGTGTGATTGCCGTGTCTTGTTCAGAAGGACCGCTAGATGGACCATACTCATGATACAAAGCATAAGGAAGAGTTGAGCTGTTTGTTTCCCATGTCTCATCTCCTCCGCCATCAATAAATTGCCATCCATCAGGAGATACATCACCCGAAAAAGTCTCCATATACACAGCATCTATACCATATCCACTTAAAGATACAATAATATCATCTCCAGCGTTATGAGAAACTGTCATCGTTGCACTATATTCAGCGTCTACATCTGTTGGTGGAGAAAAAACAACATCAAAAGATCCAATTCCACCTGAAGCAGTAACAACAGGAAGAGTAGACTCGGTTGATAATGAAAAAGGACCTTCCGTAAATGTAACGGCTGTTACCTCAAGATCTGAACCGCCCGTATTATAATAATCCCATACGAATGAACTTGTCTCCCCAGCGTTAACTGTGCCAAAGTCTACTGAACTAAAATAGTCATAAATAACTGGACCTGTAGATTGATAAACAGCAGATGTTGCAACATCATCAAGATACATATACCATGCATCAGGGCTAGTACATTGAATTGCAACCCTTACCTGAGTACCAGCATAGGCTGAAAGATCATATTCATAAGCAGTGTAATCAACTGGTATCGCTGGATCTGTTCCAAGAGTGACATCAAAAGAAGCCACATCACCACCACCAGTAGTAGAAAGCATAACATTCATACTTTCAAGCCACGTAGAACTTCTAGATCTAGTATAAAAAGAAAAAATATCTCCAGCAGCTACATCTAGTACTGGTGAAACTAACCAATCATCACTAACAGCCTCATAATATTTATAAGCAAAACCGTCGCCTGTGTGTGCGTAAGTTTCTCCACCGCCAAAATCCCATTCATAATTTCCACCATCATTATTAATGACATCCCAGCCAACAGGCCAATCTGCATAACCATCTCCATCAAGGTCATCATCCCAAGTTGCTATCGAACCACCTGCATTACCACTTACAGAAACAGAACCATCACCTCCATTAGAAGTAATTGTGATTGTACCAGAATGAATTCCCGAAGCGGTCGGCGCATAAGAAATAGTTATATCTGTAGTTGTTTCTGTTGCAAACGTTGCTGGGCCGGTAAACCCATCTGAATAAGAAATGCTTCCAGAAAGCTCACCTACACCAGCATTAACCAAGCTTAAAACAGCTGATCTTGTCTCACCAATCACTGTCGCAGGAAAAACAACAGGTAGTGCGGGTAAATCTCCTAATATTGGAAGAGCTGGAGCATCTTCAACAGACACGTCGTCAATCCCAAAACCCCAATAAGCAGAGTTTGAAGACGTTTGATGAAAAGCAAAGCGTATGTCTGTACCATCATAAGCTGAAAGATCTAATGAGTGTTCCGTAAGAACTGTATTATCACAAGTATATGTTCCAAGGTTTACTCCAGCGGTAACATCAACTACGCCACCAGGGAAAACATATACATCAAAAACATTAGGATAATTTGCACTCTCTACCACATCCTTCCATTTTAAAAGCTGATTTCCTGTTATGGAAATAATTGGTGAAATAAGCCAATCATCGTTATTACCACTGCCATAAGCAGCATAAACATCAACTTCAGGAATGTATGTATTTGCTTGCCTCCATGTCCAACTATCACCATCACTATTTATTACTTGCCACCCAGCAGGAGCTGCAGGGTCTCCAGTCCAAGACCCATCAAAGTCTTCATCTAACACATTCGGACTACCAACCCCTGAAACAGCCACACTGTTTGTGCTTGGGTCTCCGTTATGTGTAATTGTTATTACACCTTGATCAGCACCTTCTTCAGTTGGTGTGTAAGTAACTGTGACTGTAGCGGTTTGACCTGGCGCAATTGTAGCTGGCATATCAGAAACTGTAAACTTTGAGTTATCACTAGTGACAACACCAACTAAATCGCCACCGCCATTATTTGTAACAGCAAAGTCAGCGCTTTTAGAACCACCTCCAATGTATACATTACCAAAGTCAATTTCACCTGTAGAAATTGATGCAATTGGATATGTAGGAGGTTCATCGACTGTAATATCATCTAAATGAGGATTACTGTAACCATATACACTAGTTCCAACAAATTGTAGTTTAATAGATTGCCCAACATATGATGAAAGATCGACAACCATTTCTTCCCAACCTAAGGTGGTCGCAGGAGTATTAAACAATGATGAAGATGTACCATCAGCGTTTACAACTAAAACCTGTACAAAGTCAGCATCTCCTGAATCCCAATATTGAAATCTTAATTCAGGGGCTGTAGAGCCATACAAATTGATATTTTCGGTGGTAATAGAACCCACAGACCCCGTAAAATAACTATAATCATTAAAATATGCCGCACCAACACCGGAAGCCGCTGAACCAGGACCCCAAGAAGCGCTTGGCCCAAGTTGCCAAGGATAATCATCAGAGACTACCCAACCACTGGAAAACCCATTTTCAAAATCTTCTGAGAAGTAAGGTGTTTCAAGTTCATTCATGTGAACAGTAACATCATTTAAAGTCACTGGCGCATCGAGCGTAGTAACATAAAGCAAGAAAGAACTGTATGTATTATCACCTTGCGGCGGAATATCTACAACATAATTCATTGCATCTGTACCGGTTACAGTTACCGCTGCTGTATTAAAGCTTGGCTCTGTATTTGGGTAGGGGTTGAACTCAAATCTAAAATAAACGCTTGCGTCTGTTCCCGCTGTTGAACCAGAAAATGAGATTGAACCACCGTATGGAAAAGACATTGGGTAAATAGAAGCGTCTTGGTTAGCAAACCCCGCCCAAGACTGTGCACCTGTTGGCATTGTGTAGGTGTTGGTGGTGGCATCATATTGCGTTCCATCAAACACACCGGCAAAAACAATTCCCACACTGTGAAAACCAACGTAATCCCAAGTGTTTTGGTCATAAACTACCCACTCAGAGTTTGCTGCATCGGTTCCTGCAGATGAAGCCCAATCTCCACCATTTCCTGTTGACACACTAGATTTTCTTACGAGCGTATGATCTTTTGTAGCGTCAGACTCTCCTGCCACATCCCAACCACTGCCAGGATCTGCATAAGTATCATCGAAAATACTTTGACCAATAACATCTATTACATCAAAATCATCTTCTGTTCCTTTCACCAAAGCAAAGCCATCATCGCCGTTACTAAGATAAGTAAAGGTTTGGTCACACTCTGCTTGAATGGATGCATCAGCGCTACCATGGCATATGACATAGACATCTCCTGGAGACACACTCGCACCATCATCAAAAGTATTCCAATACTCATGTTCACCAGCAACCGTTGGATCATTTGAAACATTTGGAAACGCATACTGTGTTAAATCAACAGCATCGTTTGTTGGGTTGTAAATCTCTAAGTATTTATGATTCGATGAGCCCTCCGCATATTCAGAAAAGAATATTGTTCCATGCTCCCGAGACATCAAAGAAGGGGAACCGCCCTGCTGGTTGGCTCTTGGCCCTTGAATGAAGCTGGGCATCCTAGTATTACCTGTGTTTTTATGCCCCATTTCAAATTTTTGTAAATCAGTTGCTTTTGAATTAGCACCAAAAGTTTCTGTTTCAGCGCTTTTTAATTCATCTGAACCAATATTGTTTTTTACTTTTTTAAGATTAAGCGACTTTAGATTGCGAGCACTGGTTTTGCTCCTAAGATTAGATTCAATGTTTTTGTCACTTTTAGAAACGAACTCTGTTTTTGGTAATTTACTTTGTGAGTTCATTTCTTTTTTAACTAAACCTTCGTTACTCGCTGAAAGCAATACTAGGCTTAGGGATATAATCACAGATATCATTTTATACATACTAATTTCCTCCCTATTTATTAGTAGTTAATACAATTCTTGTGGTTTGTGGAGAGACTCGAGGTGAACTTAAATGAAAAAAATTTACACAAATCTCATAAAAATATACTCACGGTTTTAACACAGGTCAAGTAAATAGATTAAGTTGAATTAAATTTTAAGTTTAAGGTTGTAAAAAAATTAAACTTTTAAGAATCTTATAAAAAAACTTAAAACTTTAAAAAATCTCTGAGCTAAAATCGCTCGTTATTTGATTTATTGTTTGATTTACTTTTGTTTTTTCAGTCTTTTTTTGTTCAATTGTTTTTATAGCATGCATTACAGTTGTATGATCCCTACCACCAAAATACATACCAACACTACTTAAAGATGCATCTAACAGGTTTCTGCAAAGAAACATTGCTGTTTGCCTCGCTTCTACAAATTCTTTTTTTCGACTCTTTCCTACAATATTGTCTTCATTGATTCCCGTGACTTCAACGACTTTACGCACTACATCTTCCATTGAAAAGTCTCTGTTTACTTGTTCACCCACCCTTTCTTTTACAACATCTTTTACAAGTGTCTGATCTATGTCTTGATTCATAAGAGAAGATCTAGCTAAGAGCCTTATAATAGTTCCCTCTAAATCTCTTATGTTTGTTCTCATATGTGTAGCAATAAACTCTATAACATCATATGGCAGGTCTACCCCATTTCGCTCTGCCTTATCCATTAAAATTGCAACTCGAACTTCAAAATCTGGGGGTTGAATATCTACAGACAAACCAGATTGAAAACGAGATAAAAGCCTATCTTGCAAACCCTGCATTTCACCTGGATATCGATCTGCAGTTAAAACAATTTGTTTCCCTGATTGATACAACTCATTAAAGGTGTGGAAAAACTGCTCCTGTGTTTGCTCTTTACCTTTGAAAAACTGAATGTCATCTATTAGCAGGAGGTCGGCATTTCTATATTGTCTTGCAAACTCAACGGTTCTGTTTTTTCTTAGGCCATTTACAAAATCAAGGGTGAATTTTTCACTTGTGGCAATTACAATGCGCTTATCTGAAGAGGTTTCTAACACCCTATTACCTATTGCATGTAAAAGATGAGTTTTGCCCAAACCCGTCCCCCCATATATAATGAGCGGGTTAAATGACTGCTTACCGGGGTTTTCTGCTACTGCTTCCGCAGCAGTTTTTGCAAATTGATTATTTGCCCCCTCAATAAATGTTTCAAAAACATGGTCACTATTTAATACGGGAATTAAATGCGACTTTTTTGAAGGCGTCTGATCTTGTTGTTCTTTTTGATCTGGTATTTGAATTTCTGCAGAAATAATGAACTTTGTTTTTACATCGCCCAAGCCCAGAGACTTAAGAACAAAATCAATATTCGACCGATAGTGCGACTCAATCCAATCATAAAAAAATTGACTAGGCACCTCAAGCACAAACTCTTTGTGCTCCAAAGCAATTGGGTTTATCGGATCAAACCACGTACTTATTGTATGAGCTGGTAGTTTTTCTGAGAGCCCCTCTTTTACCCTTAACCAAGTATCTTTTACCATAATTAATATTTATCCACAAGTTATCCACATCCCCTTGAACTTTTAAATTACTTACTTTTTTTTAACACAACTAAGAAATTTTACTTTATTATAAAATTTATTTTACTTTTGGCATATATCTTCATATTTTGTATCTTTCTCGGCTTTTTAAAGTTTATATTATGAAAAGAACATATCAACCAAGTAAGCGCAAGCGTAAAAACAAGCATGGTTTCCGGTCTAGGATGAAAACCGTCGGGGGTAGGGCTGTTTTACGTAGAAGAAGAAAAAAAGGACGCAAGGTCTTAAGTGCATAATTGCGCTTAAAATTAAACGTTGCTTTACTTCTACGCTTATTTTCTAAAAAATTACTGTTTATAGTTTGTCCAACTTTGGACTCAACAATTCGGCTTATAAGGTTTTTATACAATTATGATGGATAGAAATACCCTTACTGCACTCCTGTTAATTACTGTAGTTTTAATAATCACTCCTTATTATATGGAGTTAATATCTCCAACGACTAAAGATACACAAGAGTATTTTGAAGATCAACAAAACACAGATGAAAGCGGTGTTATATATAAAAATTATAATGAGGATATTTCCACGCCTTCTACCCCAACCATTCCTGTTTTTTCACAGAAAGAGGAAAAAACAATTGAAATTGAAAACGACTTGTTTATCGCCCGCATTAGTTCTGTATATGGTGGCACAATTAGGTCTTTTAAGACAAAAGAGCACCTTAAAAATGACAGTAGTTTAGTAGAGCTTATTTCCCAAGAAAACAAGAACAACTTAATTTTAAGTTATAAAGATTTTACCGGAGAAGACGTCATTATTGACGACGGGTGGGTACTGCAAGAAAAAGAAGATTCGTTTTTTATAACCTCAACAAAAACTTTTACATATATAAATGAATTTGAAAACAAGAAATTAATTAAAACACTTACTTTTTATCCCGACAAGTTTGTTATTGATATTGATATTGATATCACAGCAATGTCAAACAACATACTAGCAAACAACTTTTCTATAGAGTGGGTCGGGGGTATTCCGCCCACAGAAAAAGATAGTATCGCAGAAGCAGCATATTTCTACTCGTATCTTTACCAAGGCGGAGAACTATTAGATGTAAAGGTGGGCAGTGACGAAACTTTTAAAAACGATTATAAAGGCGCCACCGATTGGATAGCAACGAGAAGTAAGTATTTTGTAGTGTGTATTTTAGATGATTCAAAAGAGCAGTTTGTTGGGTCAGCAATTTCCGCATCTTTTAAAGATAAGGAGCTATATAATATCTCAGCTCAAATGAAGTCTGATAAAATAGCTAATATTTCTCTTTATTTGGGCCCACTGGAATATGAAAGGATAAAAAACCTAGGGGTTAATTTAGAGCTGGTCATGGATTTTGGGTGGGCGATTATTAGGCCTATATCTAAGTCTGTTTTGTGGGTTCTAAAGACAATGCACACAGTAATACCCAACTATGGTGTAATTCTTATTATTTTTTCTATTTTGGTTAAACTAAT
This sequence comes from bacterium, assembly GCA_038127595.1. Classification (GTDB taxonomy): domain Bacteria; phylum Fidelibacterota; class Marinisomatia; order Marinisomatales; family UBA1611; genus TMED80. The sequence goes on from JAYPIC010000018.1 coordinate 8,340, forward strand.
AGTTTATCCACTTACAAAGAGGAGCTATCAGTCAACCCAAGCAATGCAGTCCATACAACCTGAAGTAAATGCTTTAAGGGAAAAACACAAAAACAACCCAACGAAATTAAACCAAGCAACAATGGAGCTTTATAAAAAGAAAGGTGTAAACCCACTTGGAACCTGTTTTCCAATGTTGTTGCAAATGCCTCTTTTATTTGCTTTATTCACGGTCTTTAGATCAACTATTGAGTTAAGGGGCGAACCATTTGTTTTTTGGATAAAAGACCTATCTGCGCCAGACGTTCTTTTTTACTTGCCATTCAAGATACCACTATATGGCAACTATGTTTGCGCCTTACCTATATTGATGGCACTGTCGATGTACGCGCAACAAAAAATGATGCAGCCAAATAATGCAACTGGGCCGCAAGCAGACCAACAAAAGATGATGCAATATTTTATGATGGGTTTTTTCTTTTTACTGTTTAATAGTTTTCCCTCTGGCTTAAACCTGTACTACACGCTTTTTAATATTTTAACAATAGCGCAACAAAAACTAACAAAGAACGAAAAAGCCGCTATAAAACCAATAAAAATGTAGTGCTAAGTGTTGTTTTTATTGTGTTTATAACTTACCATATATCTACACACTTTTTATAAATTAATTGGCGCTTTTAACAATTGATTTAAATGTTTTACCTTACCCAATCAAAACTATAAAAATGATCTTTTTAATTACACCAAAAAAACAATAACAACAGGTGAGCCCTTTTTTATTTTTCATAAAAAAACTAAAAACACAAACAGTTGAAATCAATTAGCACTAAGACAAGACAAACTGTTAAAAGGAATATAGAGCGCTATGTTTAAACACAAAAAAATATATATATATTCTAAAATAAATATTAAAATATTAAGTTATTTTAGATGTTGTTTTTATTATGTTTACAAAACATATTTTATTCCATTTTGTTGGTTTTTTCACGCTCTTTTACACATAAACATGGGTTTTTTAAGTCTACACAGCAAAATAATTTTACTTTCCCTATGTGGATTTTTGACGCATTACAAACCAACTGTTTCAATTCAATATTAATCAATGATTAGCCAAGAAACATATTTTGCTTTGTCGACCCCCGGGGGAAGATCTGCTACCGCAACCATAAGAATAAGTGGACCCCATTCAAAAAACACAATCTTGAAGCTCTTCAAAAATAAAAATAAAAATCTTAAACCTGGGTTTAATCACGTGGTGTCTTTATACAATAAAAACAACAATTTAATTGACAAGTGTGTTGTTGTGTATTACAAAGGTCCAAAATCTTTTACTGGAGATGATATGGTTGAAATACACACACACGGCAACCCCGTTATTATTGATACTGTTTCAAAAGCACTGTTAAACCTTGGCGTAAGACATGCTGAGGCGGGTGAGTTTACTAGAGCTGCGCTTTTAAATAACAAGATAGACTTAATACAGGCAGAGTCGTTGCTTTCTTTGATAAACGCCAAGAGCATAACCTGTGTACAAATTTCTAACACCAACCTAACCGGATCTTTGACAAAGCGATTTAAGAACATGCGTGAAATGTTAATAAAAACATTAGGTTTGTTAGAATATGAATTAGACATATCAGAAACAGAAAACCAAAAAGAAATATCAAGTCAAGCGTTAAAGTCATTAAAAAAAATACATAAAAAAGCAAATATTTTAATCTCATCAACAACAAGCGCAAGGATTAATATTGATGGTGCTCGTATAGTTATTTTTGGAGAGCCAAATGTGGGAAAGTCATCGGTTTTTAATGCTCTTTTGGCTTATAAGAGATCAATTGTTACAGAGATTGCGGGCACCACGAGAGACTCAATACAAGAGAGTTTAAATATAGGTAAACATAACACGGTTTTAATAGACACTGCTGGTATTCGAAACACTAAAGATAAAGTTGAACAATTGGGAATTGACCGTTCTAACGAAGAAATTAAAAATGCTGATATTTTACTACACATAATTGACGCGAACAGAAGCGCCGACCACAAGAAACACAAAAACCAAATAACAGTTTTAAACAAAATTGACTTATTATCGAATGATCAAAAAAGCGCAATGAAAGACACAAACACAGATGCTGTTTTAGTTTCTGCTAAAGACAAAGCCGGTATTAACTTGTTGATTGAAAAAATAGAAAAAAAACTCAACACAATAACGAACCACGATCAAAACGAACACATCACTTCACTAAGACAAGAACAACTTTTAATTAAAATTAACAAAGCTATTTTACCAATAATTAAACACCAAGAAACAAACATCGAAATCATAGCTCACCACACAAAAGAAGCAATTAACCACTTTGATCACCTACTTGGTAAAACAAGTGTTGATGACATTTTAGATGGTGTGTTTTCTAATTTTTGTGTGGGGAAATAGTTTCACGTGAAACAAAAACATGACTTAATTATTGTTGGTGGTGGCCACGCTGGTGTTGAAGCTGCAAACATTAGTTCTAAAATTGGTTGTAAAACAGCCATTGTAACTATGGATAAATACAGCATTGGGAGAATGTCTTGTAACCCAGCTATTGGGGGTGTTGCTAAAGGTCAAATTGTAAGAGAAATAGACATCCTTGGTGGTTTGATGGCTGGTGCAGCTGATTTTTCAGGTTTACAATTTAAAACCCTAAATAAATCAAAAGGACGATCTGTTTGGTCACCAAGGGCACAGACTGACAAGCGAATTTATGAAAGGTATGTTTCGAACGAGATTTCACAAAATAAAAAAATTGAGGTTGTGGTTGGAGAAGTGGTTTCTTTGGTAATAAACAAAGGAAATATAGAGGGTGTTGTGTTGCGCTCTGGGGAAAAATTATTTTGTAATGCTGTAGTAATAACATGTGGTACTTTTTTGTCTGGTATGATTCATGTGGGTGATAGAAAAATTCTAGCTGGAAGAATGGGGGAGTCTTCTTCAATTGGAATAACTGAGTATCTCAACTCAATGGGGTTTAAGACAATGAGGTTAAAAACCGGCACACCCCCACGAGCGCTAAGATCAAGCATAGATTGGAAAAAAACATCTGTTGATTTCGGAGATAAAAACCCTGTACCATTTTCTTTTTTTACAAGAAACTTTAAGCCCAAAAATGAACCATGCCACACTGTTAGAACGAATGAAAGCGTGCACGACGTAATTAAAACCAATTCACACCTTTCTCCAATGTATAGTGGAGAGATTACGGGTGTTGGGCCAAGGTATTGCCCGTCAATTGAGGATAAGGTTCAGAGGTTTTCACACCACCCATCACACCTGTTATTTTTAGAGCCGGAGTGGAAAAATTCCGACCAAATATATATAAACGGTTTTTCAACAAGCCTGCCAGAAGAAGCACAGTTAAATAGCCTTAGCCAAATTGAAGCTTTTAAAAACATTGAGTTTTTGAGGCCTGGATACGCTATAGAGTATGACTGCATTGTTCCTTCCCAACTAAAACTAACGCTAGAATCTAAAGAAGTTTCTGGGTTGTTTTTTGCTGGTCAAATAAATGGAACATCGGGGTATGAGGAGGCAGCAGCTCAAGGTTTGGTGGCGGGGGTTAATGGTGCAAATTATGTATTAAACAGAGAACCCCTCAGGATAAAGCGATCAGGTGGTTATATCGGTGTTTTAATTGATGATCTAATCACCAAAGACACAGAAGAACCTTACCGTATGTTTACTAGTCGTGCAGAATATAGAATGATGTTGAGATATTCGAATGCAGAAACTAGACTTTATGAGTCCGCCATAAAACACTGTCTTCTGTCTGTTGAAGAAAAAACTGTTATTGAAAAAAGATTTAAAGATAGAGAAAACATAAAAAAGCTAACTAACCAATCTATTAAATCAGATTATCTAGACGCATTTAACATAAAGCAGTCGCTTCCAATAAAAGACTACATAAAAAGGCCAGAAGCAAATCTTTTTGGCACACTTAAAAAAACTAATTTATTTCCAAAAACAACAAATTCCGAGACGTGGTCTTTTTTAGAAGTTGTGGATGATATAGAAACAGAAATAAAATACGATGGATATATAAAAAGACACCTAAAAGAGATTGAAAAGCTCGAGAAAAACGAAAACCTTAGAATTGATAAAAATATAAATTTTAATGAGTTTCGCGGTCTTTCATTGGAAGCGCGCCAAAAACTTTCTGCTGTTCGCCCAGAAACATTTGGTCAAGCAAGTAGAATCTCTGGTGTTTCACCCGCTGACATTTCAACCCTAATGGTTTATTTATTAAAAAACTAGTGGTTTCACGTGAAACAAGTTTTTGAAAATGAAATCAAAACCCTTTTAAAGGGTGGGTCTGTTTCAAACTTTAGCTTAGATGCTTTGTTTGTTTTTTTATTTTATTTATGTAAGCATGGTGGTCGTTTTTTAGTCTTAGGTGACAATGCTTTGGTTTCTGAGTGTATTAAAAGAAAGCGTTTTTTTTATGATGTTTTCTATTGTTTTCCTGAAGAAGAACAGGGTTTTTCTGTTCCCGGTTTTGAAACGCAAAAAAACCTACATAGGTCTGAAGCGTTAATCAAGCTAGCCGAAAACAAGCATGGGGTTTGCTTTTCAACCAATTTGGTTTCTAACCAGTTGTTGATTAATAAAAAAACAAGTTTTAAAAAGACCGCATTGTCTATTGGGTTAAATAAAGATAGAGATGTTTTTTGTGAGGAACTTGCGGGTTTTGGTTATAAAAGGGTGGATTATGTTTATAACCATTGTGAATTCTCTTTACGAGGTGATGTTGTTGATGTTTTTCCGCAACACAAAAACAAACCAATAAGGGTGTTGTTTAATTTTGGGGAGATAGAACAAATTTCGTTTTTTGATATAGAAAACCAAAGGAGTGTTAAAAATTTAAAGTCGTTTATTTTTTATGATTTGTTTGGTGGAATAAAAGAATCTGGGAAATCAATTTTTAATTTTTTTAATTGGGACCTTGTTTTAAAAGTAGATAAAGAAGGTGAAGTTTATGCTCTAAATAAAAAAGTTACTGAGATTGATCCTTTTTTAATTAGTACGGGTAAAGTTAAAGTCACTAAAAAACTATTTTCATCATTACTAAAAAGACCAAACACAAAAGAGGTTGTGGTTTTTTACCAAAACCAAAAAAGAAAAAATAAAATAATGTCCTTGGGTTATACACCTGTGCGTGGATATATAAAAAGTGCTTTTAGTTTTGGAGAAATAGTTTTTGTGCCAGACCACAAAAAGAAAAACAAAAAAATTTTAATACATAAACACAATAAAAACAACAATTTATCACAAATAATTGAGGGTGATT